>JBAUJK010000302.1:0-5724 GCA_049683695.1 Burkholderiaceae bacterium | reverse complement strand
GGTCGGCGCGGTGCGCCAGCTGCTGGGCGAGGCGCCGTGCCTGACGCTGGCGCACCACAATTGCGTGATGACCAAGCATCCGGATTTCGGCACCGCCACCGGCTGGCACCGCGACATCCGCTATTGGGCGTTCGACCGCCCGGAACTGGTGTCGCTGTGGCTGGCGCTGGGGCCGGAGCATGCCGGCAACGGCGGGCTGCGCTTCATTCCCGGCTCGCACCGGCTGCAGATCGCGCCGGAGCGGCTCGATGCGCTGGATTTCCTGCGCCCGGAACTGCCGGAAAACCAGGCGCTGTTCGAGCACGGCGTGGCGCCGCAACTGCAGGCCGGCGACGCCGTGTTCTTCCACAGCGGCCTGTTCCATGCGGCCGGCCGCAACGACAGTGGCGAGGTCAAGCTGTCGGCGGTATTCGCCTACCGCGGCGCCAGCAATGCGCCGCGGCCCGGCAGCCGCTCAGCGGCGGCCGGCGAAATCTGCTTCGACTGACGGCTGCACCGCATACTCCCCGCATCGGCGGCCTATGCCGGGCGGAATGCCTGCGGATTTGATGCATACTCCCGCTATTTGAAATCGCGACAGCGCTTCAGCGGCCGTCGACCCGCAGCGGCGCCTTCCGGACTGGCTGCCGGAAGCCGATCACCAGCCGGTTCCAGCTGTTGATGACGGTGACCGCGAAGCCCAATTCGGCAATCTCGACGTCGGAAAAATGCGGCCGCAGCGCGTCGAACACCGGGTCCGGCGCGTGGGTCTTGGCGATTTCGGTCAGCGCCTCGGTCCAGGCCAGCGCGGCGCGTTCGCGCTCGCTGAAGAAATCGGTCTCGCGCCACACCAGCACGCTGTTGATGCGCTGCAGGTCTTCGCCCTCTGCCAGCAGCGCGCGCGTATGCATGTCGATGCAAAAGGCGCAGCCGTTGATCTGCGAAGCACGCAGGAACACCATTTCGAGCAGCTTCTTGCCGAGCGTCGATGTTTCCAGCGACGCCGACAGCTCGCGCTGCAGTTCGAACTGTTTCGGCGCCAGCGTGGCATAGGGAAGCCGT
This sequence comes from Burkholderiaceae bacterium, assembly GCA_049683695.1. Taxonomy (GTDB): domain Bacteria; phylum Pseudomonadota; class Gammaproteobacteria; order Burkholderiales; family Burkholderiaceae_D; genus DATJCV01. Next base: position 4,683 of record JBAUJK010000302.1, on the reverse strand, counting down.
GGCGTGGTCATCGCAAAAACTCCTTTCAGTTCAGGCCGCCGTCAGGGCTGAAAGCGGCGCAAGCCTTCCAGGTCGAGAATCGTGATGCTGCCGTAGTCGACCTTCAGCAAGCCGGCCTTTTCCAGCAGCTGCAGCGCCTGATTGGCGCGCTGGCGCGAGGTGCCGCACAGGTAGCCGATTTCCTCCTGGGAAATCTGCAGTTCGCGGCCGGAAGCCGGATTCAAGTGGGGATTGAACAGCGCCGCCAGGCAGCAGGCGACGCGCGCGTCCGGCTCCAGCATGCGGTCGTAGGCGACCATCGAGATGAAGAACGCCAGCCGCTCGTTCAACTGCTGCAGCAGAAAATGGTTGAAGCTGATGCTGCTGTCGATCAGCCACTGGAAGGTGGCGCGCGGCATGTAGCCGACCGAACTGTCGCGCAACGCAACCACGTCGTACTTGCGCAGCTCGTTCTTCAGCAGCGAGCCTTCGCCGAACCAGCCGCCGGCCAGCAGGCCGGTGAAGGTGACGGTCTTGCCTTCCGGCGACACGCTGCTCATCTTCAGCAAGCCTTCGTTGACGCCGATCCAGTAGTCGACCGGCTCGCCCTTGCTGCAGACGTAGCCGCCGGCCGGCACCGACTTCAGCACCACTTCCTGCTCGACCCGCGCCAGCTGCGGCGCGGTCAGCGCGCGCGCCCATACGGTCTTGTCTAGCATCTGGCGGATCGGCGTCGGCGGTTGGCTCATGGTGCAATGCAGTATCGAAAATCGGCGAATTGTCCTCGAAATGACATCCGGCCCGGCGAACAGTGAGTACTATCATCGCACAAACACGCCCAGCCTCCGCCCCCTGGCGGACTGCACAGACCGGCAAGCCCGGCGACAGGCGACCACGATATCCGTCACAAGAGGGAAACGATGGTGGAGACAACGCCCCGCGCGGCGCCGGAGACCTTTCCCCGGCTGCTGCTGCACCACGCGCAGGCGCGCCCGCACAAGCCGGCGTTCCGCGAAAAGGATCTCGGCATCTGGCAGACCGCCGACTGGGCCCGGGTCGCCGATGAAGTGCGGGCGCTGGCCTGCGGACTGGCGGCGCTCGGCTTCAAGCGCGGCATGAACCTGGCGGTGATCGGCGACAACCGGCCGCGCCTGTACTGGGCGATGGCGGCCGCGCAAGCGCTGGGCGGCGTGCCGATCCCGCTGTACCAGGACGCGCCGGCGGCCGACATGGGCTACGTGCTGGCCGACGCCGAAATCGACTTCGCCGTGGTCGAGGACCAGGAGCAGGTCGACAAGCTGCTCGAAATCAAGGAAACCATGCCGCAGCTCGGCGCGCGGCTGGCGCACATCGTCTACGAGGACGGGCGCGGCATGCGCAACTACACGCAGCCGGAACTGACATCCTACGAAAAGGTGCAGGAACTCGGGCGCGCCTACGACCGCGAGCATCCGGACTTCTTCCTGAGCGAAGTCGAGGCCGGGCAACCGGACGACGTCGCCATCATGCTGTACACGTCGGGCACCACCGGCCGCCCGAAGGGCGTCTGCATGACGCACCGCGCGGTGATCGACCGCGCCCGCGCCGGCGCCGAGATGGAAGGGCTGACCGACGCCGACACCATCCTCTCCTACCTGCCGATGGCCTGGGTCGGCGACAACCTGTTTTCCTACGCGCAGGGCTTCGTCACCGGCTTCACGGTCAACTGCCCGGAGTCGTCCGACACGGTGATGAACGACCTGCGCGAAATCGGCCCGACCTATTACTTCGCGCCGCCGCGCATCTTCGAAAACATGCTGACCACGGTGATGATCCGCATGGAAGATGCCAGCCGCATCAAGCGCCGCATGTTCCACTACTTCATGGGGGTGGCGCACAAGGTCGGCCCCGCTATCCTGGATGGCAAGCCGGTCGGCCTGGTCGACCGCGCCAAGTACGCGCTCGGCAACCTGCTGGTGTACGGGCCGCTACGGAATGTGCTCGGCATGAGCCGCATCCGCGTCGGCTACACCGCCGGCGAAGCGATCGGGCCCGACCTGTTCTCGTTCTACCGCTCGATCGGCATCAACCTGAAGCAGCTGTACGGCTCGACCGAGGTGTGCGTGTTCGCCTGCGTGCAGCCGAACGGCCAGGTCAAGGCCGATACCGTCGGCCCGCCGGTGTCCGGCGTCGAGATCAAGATCAGCGACGCCGGCGAAGTGCTGATCAAGTCGCCCGGCATGTTCGCCGGCTACTACAAGCGGCCCGACGCCACCGCCGAAGCCTTCGACGCCGACGGCTGGTACCTGACCGGCGACGCCGGCTACTTCGACGCCGACGGCCACCTGAAGATCATCGACCGCGCCAAGGACGTCGGCAAGCTGGCGTCGGGCGCGATGTTCGCGCCGAAGTACCTGGAAAACAAGCTGAAGTTCTTCCCCTTCATCAAGGAAGCGGTGTCCTTCGGCAACGGCCGCGCGCAGTGCACCGCGTTCATCAACATCGACATCGAAGCGGTCGGCAACTGGGCCGAGCGGCGCGGCATCGCCTATTCCGGCTATACCGACCTGGCGCAGCAAAAGCCGGTGTACGACCTGATCGCCGAATGCGTGGAAAAGGTCAATGCCGACCTGGCCGCCGATCCGCTGCTGGCCGATTCGCAGATCCACCGCTTCCTGATCCTGCACAAGGAGCTCGACCCGGACGACGACGAGCTGACGCGCACGCGCAAGGTGCGGCGCGGCTTCATCGAACAGAAGTACGCGGTGCTGATCGAGGCGCTGTACGGCGGCAAGACCTCGCAGTACATCGAGACCCAGGTCAAGTTCGAGGACGGCCGCCAGGGCACGGTGGCCGCCGAGCTGCAGATCCGCGACGTCCAGACCTTTGCCGCGGTGCGCCAGGCCGCCTAGATCCCGACCATGACCACTACACGAAAAATCGGCGACGTCATCCTCGACCTGCAAAACATTTCGCTGGCGTTCGGCGGCGTCAAGGCGCTGACCGACATTTCCTTCAACGTCCGCCAGCACGAGATCCGCGCCATCATCGGTCCCAACGGCGCGGGAAAAAGTTCGATGCTGAACGTGATCAACGGCGTCTACCACCCGCAGCAGGGCGGCATCGTGTTCCACGGCGAACAGCGGCGCCAGATGAACCCGACCAAGGCGGCGCGCCAGGGCATCGCCCGCACCTTCCAGAACATCGCGCTGTTCAAGGGCATGAGCGTGCTCGACAACATCATGACCGGCCGCAACACGCGCATGCGCTCCGGCCTGCTGGCCAACGCGCTGTGGTGGGGGCCGGCGCGCAACGAGGAAATGGCGCACCGGCGGGCAGTCGAGGAAGTGATCGACTTCCTCGAAATCCAGCATATCCGCAAGGTGCCGGTCGGGCGCCTGGCCTACGGCCTGCAGAAGCGCGTCGAGCTGGCGCGCGCGCTGGCGGCCGAGCCGAGCCTGCTGCTGCTGGACGAACCGATGGCCGGCATGAACGTCGAGGAAAAACAGGACATGTGCCGCTTCATCCTCGACGTGAACGACCAGTTCGGCACCACCATCGTGCTGATCGAGCACGACATGGGCGTGGTGATGGATATTTCCGACCGCGTGGTGGTGCTCGACTACGGCAAGAAGATCGGCGACGGCACGCCGGCCGAAGTGATGAACAACCCGGAAGTGATCAAGGCCTACCTGGGCACCACGCACTAGCGTCGATACCGCAACAAGGAACCGAACGATGCAATTCTTCTTTGAAGTCGCGATCAGCGGCCTTTTGTCCGGGCTGATGTATTCGCTGGTCGCGCTCGGCTTCGTGCTGATCTACAAGGCCTCCGGCGTGTTCAACTTCGCGCAGGGCGCGATGGTGTATTTCGCCGCGCTGGCGGTGGTCGGGCTGATGGACTACGGCCTGCCGATGTGGGCGGCGATCGTCGGCTCGTTCGCGGCGATGGTGGTGCTGGGGCTGGCGACCGAACGCCTGGTGCTGCGCAAGCTGGTCAACCAGCCGGAAATCACGCTGTTCATGGCCACCATCGGCCTCACCTTCTTCCTCGAAGGGCTGGGACCGATGCTGTTCGGCAACGCCAACCGTCCGATCGACCTCGGCATCGTCGACGAGCCGATCATGTCGGTGATGGACAGCATCGGCATCGGCATTTCCAAGTTCGACCTGTTCGCCTCCGGCATGGTGGTGCTGCTGGTGGTGCTGTTGGCGCTGTTCTTTCAGAAGACCAAGGTCGGGCGCGCGCTGCGCGCGGTCGCCGACGACCACCAGGCCGCCCTGTCGCTCGGCATCCCGCTGCAGCACATCTGGGCCATCGTCTGGGGCCTGGCCGGCTTCGTCGCGCTGGTGGCCGGCCTCCTGTGGGGTTCGCGCAATGGCGTGCAGTTCGCGTTGACGATGACGGCACTGAAGGCGCTGCCGGTGCTGATCCTGGGCGGCTTCACGTCGATCCCCGGCGCCATCGTCGGCGGCCTGATCATCGGCGTATCGGAAAAGCTGGCCGAAATCTACATCCCGCCGGTGATGCAGGAATGGTTCGGCGGCAATTTCGGCGGCATCGAAGGCTGGTTCCCCTACGTGTTCGCGCTGCTGTTCCTGCTGGTGCGTCCGGAGGGCCTGTTCGGCGAGAAGCATATCGATCGGGTGTAGCGCGCCGTTGATTTTGAAGTGGCTTTTGACGTGAATTCCGCTTGGGACGCTGCCGTTTGCGCGGATTGGAAA
>JBAUJK010000301.1:0-16896 GCA_049683695.1 Burkholderiaceae bacterium | reverse complement strand
GTTAGAAGCAACTCTGCCGCGTCTTATGCAAGGAAAGGACATACTCCAAACCGGGACGCGAAGTTATTTGTAAGGGCGGCATGGGAAGCGCAACGGGCCGAGTACAAAAATAATAAATCAGCGTTTGTGCGGGACTTTGTGGGCATCGTGGCGAACAAATTTCAGGACACAAAAGGAAACCCGCTCAAAATAACTGAAAAGCAAATGCGCGAGGTGTGGTTAGGCGAACCCCGCCTTCCAATTCTAGGCTGCCCCCCCGAAAACCCGTTTCAGTGACGGATTGAACTGAACCATTATCACAGGCATCAAGGGGATCCATGGAAAAGCCGAGGCGACTTACGCAAGAAGAACGAGAACAAAGACGTGCAGAACTTGATGCGTTCTATGAAAAGAGAAAGTCCGATCCAGAACGCGTAAAAATGAGAGAGTGGATAAAGGAAGCCTTTAAGGCTGATATTGACGCTATCTGCGACTTTGCTTTAGCTTTGAAGATTGAATGTGGATCGTTACGTAGAGAAAATGAGAGTCTTGTAAAAAAATTAAACTCCATTTATACGACTTCATTCGGTCTAAGTCCAGATGCAAAAATCCCCGGCTACATGAAATACAACATTGCCAAGCTTGGATTGGAAATCGATTCGCAAGACCCTGCGTCTTTAGCGTTCGTTTCCGGCCTGGACGTGTCCAAAGAACTGCAAGCAAGAAAAAATGCCTTTAAGGGCCATGCGAAAAATACTAAGGCCCGCGACTTCGTTAGGCATGAATGGACTGAACACAAGGCCGCGTATCAAGGAAATAAATCGGCGTTTTCACGAGACTATGTTCGGCGTGTGAAACATGAATTTGACGTCGATATTACAGAAAAGCAGATGCGTGAGGTTTGGCTGGCCAATACCCCGCTTGCTAGCAAACAGGCCGGCAAGCTAGCAAACCGGTAATGCATTCCTAGCTAAAGACATTTGTAATGACCCCATTGCGCTACGGCGTATTTTCAAGGGGCGTTACATGGCACAGCGAGTAATCCGGGTTGCAGATATTGCGACCACCAAAGAGAAAAAAGGCTTATTGCCTGTCAGTCCGGCGACTATCTGGCGCTGGACGCGGGAGCGCAAATTTCCCCAGCCGTTCAAGCTTGGCGATTCCGTCACGGTATGGGACGCGGCAGAGGTTGAAGCCTTCATTGCACAGCGTGCGGGGGGCGCTGCACGATGACCCGCAAAAAAGAATCCGCCGGGGGCACAAAGACCACCCAAGCGGACAGCAAACAAACTTCCAAAATCATAGCATTCCGCACGCGCTGCAAGCAGGGTTTTATCCGTTCGGCGCAATTGCTGGCATCCCTTTTCCGGGGGCTGGCATGAGGAATTATCTTGACCTGTTCCGGCAGACGATTGAAGCGGCAGGACTGCCAGCGCCAGCGGAAATTATCGACGATGGCAAGCTGCACCGATTCAGCACCAACGGCAAGCGCGGCGATTCGGCAGGCTGGTATGTTTTGCATGGCGATGGCATCCCGGCGGGTTCATTCGGCTGCTGGCGCAGTGGCTTTTCTTCGACCTGGTGCGCCAAGCCTGACCAAGAAATGAGCACCAGCGAACGGCAAGCCATGCGGGAACGGATGCAGGCCATGCAACGCCAGCGCGAAGCGGAACAACTGCACCTGCAAGCGCAAGCTAGGGAGGCAGCGGCGGCCAGGCTGGCCGATTCTGAACCGGCGGCGGATCATCCCTACCTGACCATCAAGGGCATTCAACCGCACGGCCTGAGGCTGAACGGGGAACTGCTGCTGATCCCAATGCGCGACACGGACGGCACCTTGCACAGCGTGCAAACCATCTTCCCGGATGGGACCAAGCGTTTCCTGTTAGGTGGCCGGATTCGCGGCTGCTATTTCAGCATCGGCAAGCCGCAAGGTGTGCTGATCGTTTGCGAAGGCTTGGCGACTGGCGCGAGCATCCATGAATACACTGGGCACGCAGTGGCGGTGGCCTTCAATGCGGGCAACCTGGAGGCCGTGGCAGTGGCATTGCGGGCGAAATTCCCGGCTATCCAGATCATCATTGCAGCGGATGATGACCATGCGACCGCAGGCAATCCTGGCTTGAGCAAGGCCATGCAAGCGGCGCAGGCAGTCGGCGGCGTGGTGGCCGTGCCTGACTTCGGGGGCGCAGCATGAGCGCCAGTCAAACCGACTTCAACGACCTGCACCGGTTGGGCGGCGCGGAAGCCGTGCGGCGCTGCATTGAGGCGGCGCAATCCCGGCCAGCGCGAGCGCCAGCGGCGGATGCATGGCCGGAACCAACACCCTTACCGAACGCTTTGCCGCCCGTGCAGCCATTCGAGCCGGAATTGCTGCCAGTGGCTTTGCGCGGCTGGGTAATGGACATTGCACACCGCATGCAGTGTCCGCCTGACTTTCCGGCGGTGGGCGCGGTGGTGGCCTTGTCTAGCCTGATCGGGGCGCGTGCCGTGGTGCAGCCGAAGGCGCGGGATGACTGGCAGGTAGTGCCGAATCTGTGGGGGCTGATCGTCGGCAGGCCGGGCGTAATGAAAAGTCCGGCGCTGGGCGAATCCCTGAAACCTTTGCAGCGATTGCAGGCGCAGGAGTTGGAACACTGGCAGGCCGCGCATGATGCCTGGGCGCTGGATGCGAAGCTGGCCGAAATGCAGGGCGCGGACAATGAAAAGAAAGCCAAGGGCTTAGCCAGCAAAGACCCGGCGGCGGCGCGTGCGTTACTGGATCAAGCCGACACACCGGAAGAACCGCAGGCGCGGCGCTTTATCGTCAATGATGCGACCGTCGAAAAGCTCGGCGAACTGCTGCGGGTGAACCCGTGGGGCACGCTGTCCTATCGGGATGAACTGTATGGCCTGCTGACCAGCATGGACAGGCAAGGGCAAGAAGGATCCAGGGCTTTCTACCTGCAAGCCTATGACGGCAATCAGGGCTATACGTTTGACCGCATCATGCGCGGAACCGTGCATATCCCGCGCGTATGCCTGGCCATGATCGGCGGCATTCAACCGGGCCGGATTCAGGAGTATGTGCGCGGCGCGGTATCGGGCGGCAGTGCGGACGATGGCTTATTGCAGCGTTTCGGGCTGACGGTATGGCCGGACGTGACAGCAGAGTTTCACCATATCGACCAATGGCCGGACACCCCAGCCCGGCAAAGCGCATGGGATGTGTTCGAGCGATTGGCGGCGCTGGAACCGGCCAGCGAAACCGAGCCGAATATCTGGCGCTTTGATCCGGCGGCGCAAGCTGTGTTTGTGGAATGGCTGGTGCCGTTTGAAACCGAGATTCGGGGCGATGAGCTGCACCCGGCGATGGCTTCGCACCTGTCCAAGTATCGCAAGCTGATTCCGGCGCTGGCGCTGGTATTTGCCTTGATCGACACACCGGACAGCGGCGGCGTGATCGGAGAAACGGAACTGCTGCGGGCGCTGGCCTGGGGCGATTACTTGCGCAGTCATGCCAACCGGCTGTATTCGGCAGCGGTAGTGCCGGAAACCGCCGGGGCGGCATCCTTGCTCAAGAAGGTGAAGGCCGGGGCGCTGGATGCGGAGTTCACCCCACGGCAGGCGGCACAAAAATGCTGGGCTGGACTGAGCACGCCGGATGCCGTGCGCAAGGCGGCGGACGTGCTGGTGGACTTCGATTGGTTACGCCGTGACGTGCAGCAGACGGGCGGCAGGCCCAGCGAACGCTATCTGGTCAACCCGGCGGCGCTGGCAAAGGTGGCGGCATGAACTGGCTGGCACGGCTGAAAGAATTGGAAAGTGCCCCGGAGCCTACCCTACAAAACCTACAAAAGGGGGCTTTCGTAGGTTTCGTAGGTTCTCCCCTTGGGGCTTTTCAAAAATCTGCACCTAACGATGACACCCGGACGGCGCGGCTTGCCTTGTTCACTGATCGAGGCTTGAGCATGGAGCAAGCCGAAGAACTAGCCGACAGGCTCGCCGGGCGCGATCTTGAATCGGATAATCGGCGGCTATGTGTCGAATGCTCGCACCTGTCCGGCGGCGCAGGGCTGTGGCGGTGCAGTCAATGGCGGCTGCGCCAGCATAACGGGCCGGAGATACCGGGCGACCTGATAACGGTGATCCTGCACCGATGCAAAGGGTTTAACGACAGATTGGAGGTGGCGGCATGAGCAAGAAGGCAGCAGCGAAAGGCGGCACGTCGGCCAAAGCAAGCGCAGCCAATACATTGCCGGTAGAGAGGGAGGCCGGCAAAAGCGAAGCGCACTTACAGGCCAAAGCTGTGTTTTCGGCGCTGGTAGCCAATGCCGATACAGCACGAACGTTCGCGCAACCGGTTTTTGGTGAAACAGGGATAGGTGAGGCCGTCGCGATCTTGCGGGAGAAAACCGAAAAAGTGCAGCGCGGCGACTTGTCAGACGTGGAGGCCAGACTGTCGGCGCAGGCGGTGGCGCTGGATGCGATATTCAATGGAATGGCTAAGCGTGCGGCGCTAAATATGGGGCAGCACATAGGAGCGTGCGAAGCGTATCTGAGGATGGCGCTGAAAGCGCAGGCGCAATGTCGGGCGACCCTGGAAACGCTGGCCGAAATCAAATATCCGAAAGCGCCAACCTTTGTCCGTCAGCAGAATGTCGCCTATCAGCAGCAAGTGAATAACGACGATTGTCGGAGCAAAACGCGCACGCACGCGCACGCGGAAGAAAAACAAATTCAGCAAAACGAACTATTAGAGGATCAAAGCCATGAGCGCACGCACCTGGACAGCGGAGCAGCGACAGCGGCAGGCCGAAGCAATCCGGCGCTGGAAACCGTGGCAGCAGTCCACCGGGCCGACGAGCGCGGCAGGTAAGGCCACGGCAGCCCGAAATGCCTACAAGGGCGCGGCATGGCGGGGACTGCGCCAACAGATCAAGGAGTTAAACCAAGTCCTGCGCCAGCATAAGGAGTGGCTGAGGTAGGGGGGCTCTTGATTGGCTGGAATGTCCGTTTGACGGAAACCGCTCGGCTTCTCACGCGCAGATTATTTTCCCCTTTTTGACTTGTTAATCAGCAAATGCCCGGATGCCGAACCGCTGGTGCTGATAACAGATAGGCGGGGGGCAGGCGAAAAGTTTGGGCCGACTTAGTGGAAACCAGACGGCCAGTCATTTTTTTGCGCAGGCAGTTTAGAAAAACCGTTTTTCAAGACGCCAAGAGCAAGCTGGCTCTTGTTAAGGGTTGTTAATGCTTGCCGGGGATGTGGGTAGGTAGAAAGTCAAAACCGCCTGTTCTGGTAACCGGCTGGTCTCCTTCCTTGCCATAAGCGTGGTCAAAAAAAGGTGTGCAGATGATACACTCCGGCGCACCCCGGTTTATCGTGTTGCAGAATGCCGACTAGCAAGGACACTTTTCTTTTTGTCGGTATTTTTGACGGTACTTATTGATTCGCGAATATAAAAACCCTTTATTCATGCGGGTTTCCGGGCGCTATTCGATTCCGGTCTCGGCACCAGGAGCGTTTGCAGCGGATGAAACCCCACATCTCAGAACTGATCGATCTCCCCGAGCTGCAGGGCGCAATGGAGGCTCTATACCGAGCCACCGGCATCAATCATGCGTTGCTGGACCTGCAGGGAAACGCGCTGATCGCGGTCGGCTGGAACAGGTCATGCACCGACTTCCATCGTGCCCATCCTGAGTCGTGCAAGAACTGCACGAGCAGCGACCGCTACATTTTCAGTCACCTGACGCAGCAAGACTATGTCGGCTATGAATGCCTGAACGGACTGTTCGACTACGCCACCCCGGTATGGGTCGACGGCGAGCATGTCGCCACCATTTTTACCGGCCAGATATTCCATGAGCAGCCGGACCTGGAGCGCTTCCGCCGACAGGCAGCACGGTTCGGCTACGATCGGGAAAGCTATCTGGACTCGATCGGCCGGATCCCGATCGTGCCGCGCGAGCGCATGGCGTCGATCATGGAATTCCTGGTAAGGCTGGCACAGATGTTGGGCCGCAATGGCGCCAGCCGATTCCAGCAGGATGCCTGCATCGAGCAGGAACGGCGGCGCGTGGCGTCCGAAATGCATGACGAATTGGGGCAGCTGCTGACGGCGCAGGCGATGCAGATCGCTTTGCTGGACCTGCGTTTTGGCGACGACAATCCGGATCTGCGCGCCATCACCCGCGACATGGCGGCGCTGGTGGAAAAAACCATCCATTCGGTGCGTCATCTGGCCACCAGCCTGCGTCCGCCGGTGCTCGAAGACGGCTTGCTAGCCGCTCTCGAATGGCTGGCGGCGGAATTCAACCGCCGTGGGTCGACCAGATGCCGGCTCGATGCCCCGTCCGGCGACATCGCGCTCGACGACAGGGTCGCCACCGCGCTGTTTCGGATTGCCCAGGAAGCGTTGACCAACGTGCGGCGTCATGCCGATGCCGGCGAGGTGCTGATTACGCTCGAGCGAAAGGCGTCAGTGCTGCGCCTGACGGTCCGCGACGACGGCTGCGGCTTCGATGTGGCGGCGCTGCGCAACGGTCCCAGTCACGGGCTGCGTGGCATGCGCGAGCGCGCGCGTGGACTGGGCGATACGCTGCGCATCGACAGCAATCCGGGCGACGGTACCTGCATTACCGTCGAGTTGCCGCTGGTCTCGAAGCCGGGGCCGACATGATCCGGATACTGGTCGCCGACGATCACTCGTTGATCCGCCGCGGAGTGGCACAGATTCTGGCCACCGCCAACGACATGATGGTCGTGGCTGAAGCCGCCAGCGGCACCGAAGTGCTGGCCCTGACGCGCAATGATCAGCTCCGGTTCGACATCGCCCTGCTGGATATCAACATGCCCGGCACCAGGGATGTCGAACTGATCCAGTTGCTGCGCACGGAACGTCCGGAGCTGCCGATCCTGGTGCTGTCCATGCATAACGAAGGACAGATCGTGCGTCGCAAACTGGCGGCCGGCGCCGCCGGTTACATCAGCAAGTCGAGCGATATGCGAATGCTGGCCGAAGCGATCCGTAAAGTCGCCGGCGGCGGCCGCTTCATCGATCCGGCCTTGGTCGACGTCACGATCTTCGATGCGCCTCCAAGGCCGTCGCCGCGGGATATCCTGACCCGGCGCGAGCTGACGATCCTGCGCATGATCGCCGCCGGCCATGCGATCGGCGCGATCGCGCTGCAACTGCATCTGTCACCGAAGACCGTCAGCACGCACAAGATGCGCCTGATGAAAAAACTGCAAATCGACAACAACGCCGAACTGGTTCTGTTTGCGTTTCAACATCAACTGGTTGCATCCGGGCCGGCTGCCAGCCCGGCGTCTGTCTGCACGCACCCCTGAAAAGTAAGGATTTCCTGCTTTTTGGGGAAGGAATTCCCCACCTCAATTGCAGGAAACGCCGACTACTCCGCCAATATCGGATACCCGATACTTGCACTTCGGCAAGCTCATACCGCCTGGTATGGAATGGCTGTCGGGCCGGTTATCGAATCGCGGAGTCTCATGGCAATCAGCCAAACAAACATGAAAGTCGCAACGCGCCTGAATCTCGGGTTCGGGATCGTATTGCTGTTGATGATCATACTGATTGCGGTCGGCGTACTGCGTTTCCATGATATCGGCGCTCTGAGCGAGCGCATCATCGGCAACGACTGGGTCAAGGCCGAAGCAGTCAACACGATCGACCGCATCACCCGCGCCAACGCGCGCAACACACTGGAAATGTTCCTGACATCGGACGAAACGCGGCGCGAGCAGTTTCGGCAGCAGATCGAGGCCAATCGCAGGGCCGGCAACGACGCCATGGCGACGCTGGAAAAACTAGTTACCCTTCCCGAGGGGAAGGCCTTGCTGGCGGAGGTCGCGCAGACGCGCCGCCGTTACGTGGATTCCTTCAATCGTGTCCAGCAACTGCTGGCACAGGAGCAGCGCGCAGAGGCAGTCGAGCTGCTGAACCGGGAGACGCTGCCGGCATTGGATGCGCTACAGCAGCCGCTCGGCGCCCTGATGGCATTGCAGGACAAGCTGGTGATCGCCGGTGGCAGCGAAATCAGACAGAACATCCGCTTCGCCAGCATCCTCATGCTGAGCTTGGGAGGAACGGCGCTGGCTGTCGGCATTGCGGCCGCTTTCCTCATCACCCGCAGACTTCTGGCCCAGTTGGGCGGCGAACCGGATTATGCGGTAGCGGTCACGCGCAGGATCGCCGGCGGCGATCTAGGCGGCGCGATTGATACTGACGGCAACCAGAACAGCCTGCTGTTCTCGATCAAGGCGATGCGCGACAGCCTGCAGGCGATCGTTGGCCAGGTGCGCAGCGGTACCGACACCATCGCTACCGCCTCGCGCCAGATTGCCGCCGGGAATCTCGATCTGTCGGCCCGCACCGAGGAACAGGCCAGCTCCCTCGAAGAAACCGCATCGTCGATGGAGGAACTGACGTCGACCGTCAAGCAGAATGCAGACAACGCACACCGGGCGAACCAGATGGCATTGTCAGCCACCGAAACCGCGCGCAAGGGTGGTGTCGCAGTCGCGCAAGTGGTCGACACGATGGGTTCGATCAATGCGTCGTCGAAAAAGATCGTCGACATCATCGGCGTCATCGACGGCATTGCGTTCCAGACCAATATCCTGGCGCTGAATGCGGCAGTCGAAGCGGCGCGCGCCGGCGAGCAGGGACGCGGCTTTGCGGTGGTGGCGTCCGAAGTGCGCAACCTGGCGCAGCGCTCGGCCGCCGCCGCCAAGGAAATCAAGGCGCTGATCGACGACACGGTGGCCAAGGTCGGAGACGGCAATGTACTGGTCGAGCAGGCCGGCGCGACGATGGGGGAGGTGGTGGCCGCGGTCGGACGTGTGACCGACATCATGGGCGAAATTACGGCGGCAAGCCGGGAGCAGAGCGCCGGCATCGAGCAGGTCAACCTGGCGGTAACCGAGATGGATACGGTTACGCAGCAGAATGCAGCACTGGTGGAAGAGGCGAGCGCCGCCGCCGCCTCGCTGCAGGAGCAGGCCAGCAACCTGGCGCAACTGGTCAGCATCTTCAAGCTGGGGGAGCACGCGACGCAGCAGACCCCGTCTGCCGGTGTGGTGCCGCCACTGACACCGGCGGTCGACCGGGGAACGTCGCGACGGATGATCGCGCCGGCGGTCAGTGCCTTCCATCCGGAATTGGTGGGGAACCTCGGCACCGTGGGCGAACAGCGGCGGCAGCAGAACTGAGCTGTTGTGCCTCGTCGGAAGCGCCACCGGCGCTTCGACCACAAGTCTGAATATGTCGAACGAACTCGTCAAACAACTGCGATTCTCGGCGAAGCTGCCGGTCGCATCGTTCTGGCGCCCCAGTCTCGGTCAAAAGATCGGCGGGCTGTTCCTGCTGTTGCTGTTGGTCGCTGCGGGCAACATCGTCGTCGTCAAGAGCATGCTGGGCGACATGAACGATGTTGCCGCAACTCTGAACGTGGTCGGCAAGCTGCGCATGCTGAGCCAGAAAATCGCGTTTGATACGGCAGATGCGACGCAGCAGCCAACGACAAGGAACGAGGCTGTGGCGCGCTCGATCCAGGATTTCGAAGCGATACTTCACGTGCTGGAGTACGGCGGCACCGTGTTCGGATACGACATCGTCCCGCTCGGTCCGGCGCATCAACAACGGCTGCTGACGGTCCGGCGCGATTGGCGCAGCTATCGCGCTTACATCGATGCTCTGACGGCTGCGCCCGGCGGAACGATACCGCACCATTTCGGTTCGCTGGCGGATGCGGCCGGGGCCGTTCTCGGGAATGCCGAAACCCTGATCTCCTTCGTGGTCGCCGATACCCAGCGCGCACAGCGGCGCGGCATGAACCAGATTTACGCGCTGCTACTGCTCGACACACTGGTGCTGGTGGCAGCATTCATCGCGATTCGCCGCAAGATCGTCCGTCCGCTGCATGAACTGGCCGGCTACTGCAACCAGCTCGCCACCGGAAATTACGATGTGCGGACCTGTTTTCGTTCGTCCGACGAAATCGGCCAGCTGGCGCTCGCCTTCAATCAGTCCGCGCAGCGCATCGGCGAGCTACTGGAGAGCCTGAAGCACGAGCGGCAAAGTCTGGTGCGCGCCGAAACCATGTTCCGTCAGCTCGCGGAAAACGCCGGGGTGGGCGTGTACATCATCAAGGACCACAAACTCCATTTCGCCAATGCCCGCATGGCCGACATGTTCGGCTACACACCACGCGAAGCGATGAACTCCCTCAGCATCTTTGACATCGTCGCCGACGAAGATCGACATGCAGTCGAGGACACCATCGCCCGTCAGCTGCGCGGCGAACTGCAGCAGGTACACTACGAGCGCCGCGCACGGCGCAAGGACGGCACGCTGTTCGATGTCGAAGTCTTCGGCTCGACGATGCGGCTCGACGGCGACGACAGGCTGATCGGCGTCATGCTCGACATCACCAAGCGCAAGCAGGATGAGCGTCAGGGACGGCTGGCGGCGCTGGTCTACCAGCACACCAGTGAGGCGATCATGATTACCGATGCGATCGGCAATATCGTCAACATCAATCCGGCCTTTACTGAAATCACCGGCTATTCATCGCGCGAGGCGATCGGCCGGAACATCCGGATACTGCAATCAGGCATCCAGGACGAGGCGTTCTACCAGGCGATGTGGGAGGCCATCAATACCGACGGCAAGTGGCGCGGCGAATTGTGGAATCGACGCAAGAACGGCGAACTGTATGCCGAGCGCCTGACGATCAACACATCCTACCGTCAGGATGGCACGGTGTACCGGCGCATCGGCCTGTTTTCCGACATCACCGACAAGAAGCAGTCGGAATCGCTGATCTGGACCCAGGCCAATTTCGATTCCCTGACCGGATTGCCGAACCGGATGATGTTCCACGACCGTCTGCGGCTGGAAATTCAGAAATCGCGGCGCGCCGGCTTGCCTATGGCGCTGATGTTCCTTGATCTGGACAACTTCAAGGAAATCAACGACACCCTGGGGCACGACGTTGGCGACCAGTTGTTGCAACTGGCAGCACAGCGCCTGCGCAATTGCGTGCGCGGGTCTGACCTGGTGGCGCGTCTGGGCGGCGACGAGTTCACTCTGATCCTGGGAGAGCTGGCCGACACCGGCGTGGTCGAGCGCATTGCGCGGAAAATACTGGAGGCGCTGGCGGATCCGTTTCCGCTGGCGGACGAGGCGCTGTATATTTCGGCCAGCCTCGGCATCACTTTCTATCCGGACGACGGTACCGAGCCGGAGGAATTGCTGAAGAACGCCGACCAGGCGATGTATGCGGCCAAGGAGTGCGGCCGCAATCGCCACAGCTACTTTATGCGCTCGATGCAGGAGGCGGCGCAGAATCGGCGCTTGCTGGCACGTGATCTGCGCGTCGCGCTGGCGGAAGGCCAGTTCCGGCTGCACTACCAGCCAATCGTCGACTTGGCGACCGCCCGCATCGAGAAAGCGGAAGCGTTGATCCGCTGGCAACATCCGGAGCGCGGCCTGGTCAACCCGGACGAGTTCATTCCTATAGCTGAAGATACCGGGCTGATCAATGCCATCGGCGACTGGGTGTTCCACGAGGCAGCGCGGCAGGCGCTGGAATGGCGGAACTCCGGTTGGCCGCGGTTCCAGATCAGCATCAATACTTCGGCGGCCCAGTTCAGGCGTGATGGGATCCGTGCTGCCGAATGGCTGACCTGGCTCGAACGGCTTGGCTTGTCCGGCGACGGCATCGTCATCGAAATCACCGAGGGCTTGCTGATGGACGCCGGAACCGGGGTCAGCAATACGCTGCTGGCGCTTCGCAACGCCGGCATCGCGGTATCGATCGACGATTTCGGTACCGGTTATTCGTCGCTGGCCTATCTGAAGAGATTCCATATCGATTATCTGAAGATCGATCAGACCTTCGTGCGCAACCTGGAGCCAGGATCCGCCGACCTGGCATTGTGCGAGGCGATTATCGTGATGGCGCACAAACTGGGTATCAAGGTGATCGCGGAAGGCGTGGAAACGGTCCGGCAGCGCGATCTGCTGGCCGCTGCCGGCTGCGATTATGCGCAGGGCTACCTGTTTTCAAAGGCCATGGCGCCCGCGGATTTTTTGACCATCGCGTAGATACCGGCCAACCGCAATGCGGCTGCATCCGGGGTGCCTTCCTACTCTCTACCTGGATTTCGAAAGCTCGAAAAAGAGCCCCGAAGGGCTTTCTGCGCGTGGAAAATCCCTTGTATAATCTTTTTGAACGGTCGTGCTATTTATTGACTCAACAGAGACCCCGACAAGGAGACAGCATGGATTTGAATTACACCGCGGAAGACCTGGCCTTTCGCGACCAGGTACGCGCCTATCTGCAGGAAAACCTGCCGGCCGACCTGCAGCACAAGGTACAAAATCACAAGCGCTTGTCGAAGGATGACATCGTGCGCTGGCACAAGACACTGGCCAAGCAGGGCTGGGTCGCTCCCGGCTGGCCGGTCGAATACGGCGGCACCGGCTGGTCGGCGGTGCAGCGCCATATCTGGGAAGAGGAATGCGCGCGCGCCGGCACACCGCCGATCCTGCCGTTCGGCGTGGCGATGGTGGCACCGGTCATCATGGCGTTCGGCAACGAGGAACAAAAGAAGTACTACCTGCCGCGCATCCTGAACTGCGATGACTGGTGGTGCCAGGGCTATTCGGAGCCCGGCTCCGGCTCCGATCTGGCGTCCTTGAAGACGCGCGCCGAGCTGGTCAAGGACCCCGATGGCGACTATTACCTGGTCAACGGCCAGAAGACCTGGACCACGCTCGGCCAGCACGCCGACATGATCTTCTGCCTGGTGCGCACCGATCCCAACGTGCGCAAGCAGGAAGGCATTTCATTCTTGCTGATCGACATGCACACGCCCGGCATCACGGTGCGGCCGATCATCATGCTGGACGAAGAGCATGAAGTGAACGAAGTGTTCTTCGACAACGTCAAGGTGCCGGTGGCGAACCGCATCGGCGAAGAAAACAAGGGCTGGACCTACGCCAAGTATCTGCTCGGCCACGAGCGCACCGGCATCGCCGCAGTCGGACGCTCGAAGCGCGAACTGCAGTTCCTGAAGCGGGTCGCCAACCAGCAGTCGAAGAACGGCAAGCCGCTGCTGGAAGACCCGCTGTTCGCGGCCAAGGTCGCTACTCTCGAAATCGAATTGATGGCGCTGGAAGTGACGGTGCTGCGCGTGGCTTCGCAGGAAGGCAGCAAGCGCGGCCCGGGCCCGGAAGCGTCGCTGCTGAAGGTCAAGGGCACCGAGGTGCAGCAGATGCTGACCGAGCTGATGCTGGAAGCGGTCGGCCCCTATGGGCTGCCATTCGACAAGGGTTTCCTGGAAGGCGAGCGCGAGCACAGCGTTGCGCAGGACGATGACGCGGCACCGCTGGCGGCCTATTACTTCAATTACCGCAAGACCTCGATCTACGGCGGTTCCAACGAGATTCAAAAGAACATCATCACCCAGATGATCCTGGGTCTGTGAGGAGGCGGCAATGGATTTCAATTTCACGCAGGAACAGCAGCAATTCGCCGACGCGCTGCGGCGCTGGGCGGCCAAGGACTATGGCTTCGAGCAGCGCAGCAAGATCGTCTATTCGGAGGCCGGCGTGTCCGACGCCGCCTGGGCGGCACTGACCGAATTGGGCCTGACCGCGCTGCCGGTACCGGAAGCGCAGGGCGGATTCGACGGGTCGGCGGTCGACATGCTGGTGGTGATGCAGGAACTGGGGCGCGGCCTGGTGGTCGAGCCGTACTGGGCCACCGCGTTCGGTGCCGAATTCCTGAAGCGCGCCGGCAACCACGACGATCTGCTGGAGCAGGTCGCAGCCGGCCAGCTGAAGCTCGCTTGCGCGCTGGGCGAGAAGCAGTCGCGCCACGACCTGTCCGATATCGTGACCAAGGCCGAGGCCAGGAATGGTGGCTACGTTCTGAATGGCACCAAGACCGTGGTGATCCACGGTGCCCAGGCCGGCGCCCTGATCGTCTCGGCGCGCAGCAGCGGCGGCCAGCGCGATCGTGCCGGCATTTCACTGTTCGTGGTGCCGGCTGATGCCGCCGGCCTGATGCGACGCGACTATCGCACCCTCGACGGCCAGCGCGCCGCCGACATCACGCTGGATAACGTGCAGCTGCCGGCTTCGGCGTTGCTGGGCGAGGCTGGCGCCGGCTGGGAGCTGCTGGACGCGTGCGCCGACTACGGTGCCACGCTGCTGTGTGCGGAGGCGATCGGGTTGATGGAAGCGCTGAACGCGGCGACGCTGGAATACCTGAAGACGCGCCAGCAGTTCGGCGTGCCGATCGGCAAGTTCCAGGCGCTGCAGCACCGCATGGCCGACATGTTCATGCAGATGGAGCAGGCGCGCTCGCTGGCGACGCTGGCTGCGGTCAAGGTGGCGTCGGCGGATGCCGAAGAGCGGCGCCGCACCGTGTCGGCGGCCAAGGCGAAGATCGGCCAGGCCGGGAAGTTCGTCGGCCAGCAGGCGGTGCAGCTGCACGGCGGCATGGGCGTGACCAACGAACTGCCGGCCGCGCATTACTTCAAGCGTCTGACGATGATCGAACTGACGCTCGGCGACACCGATCATCACCTGGCGCGCTTCGCGGCGCAGCCAGGTTTCCGTGACGCTGCCTGACGACCAGGCCGAAGCCCCGTCCCTGAAACACAGCGCCTCCCGCTTTGCGTGGGAAGCGCATGCCATGTCGGCGCAATATCGCTGCCGAAAGGAGCGTCATGTCACAAATCAAATGGTATTTCGAGGATTTCCCGGTCGGGAAAACACTCGATCTCGGTTCGCGCACGCTGACCGAGCAGGAAATCATCGACTTCGCCACCCAGTTCGATCCGCAGCCATTCCACGTCGACCGCGAGGCGGCGGCGAAATCGATCTTCGGCGGCATCATCGCCAGCGGATGGCACACCGCCGCCACCATGATGCGGCTGATGGTCGACGGCTTCGCGCGCGAGTCGTCCAGCATGGGCTCGCCCGGCATCGAGGAATTGCGCTGGCTGAAGCCGGTGCGCCCGGGCGATACGCTGCACGTCAGCCTGACGACGCTGGAGTCGCGACCCTCGACCAGCAAGCCGGACCGCGGCGTGGTGGTCACCGAGTGGCGCGCGCAGAACCAGCACGGCGAACTGGTCTGCACGATGAAAAGCCTGGGCATGTTCGGCCGCCGGCCGGCCTGACCTGACAAACACACGAGAATCTGGAGGCATCATGCGCGAAATCGAATCGCTGGCGGCATTGAAGGACCTGGTCGGCCAGGAAGTGGCAGTCACCGACTGGATCGAGATCACCCAGGAACGCATCAATCTGTTCGCCGACGCCACTGGCGACCATCAGTGGATCCATGTCGACGTCGAGCGCAGCAAGCGCGAATCGCCGTTCGGCGCGCCGGTCGCACACGGCTTCCTGACGCTGTCGCTGCTGCCGATGATGATGGAAAGCGCGATCGTCATGCGCGACGTCAGGATGGGCGTCAACTACGGTCTGAACAAGGTGCGCTTTCCGGCGCCGGTGCCGGTCGGCAGCCGCGTGCGCGGGCGCATGAAGCTGCTGTCGGTGGAAGACATCCCTGGCGGCGCCCAGATGGTCTGGGAAGTGACGATGGAGCGCGAGGGCGGCGACAAGCCGGTGTGCGTGGCGGAGTCGGTCTCGCGCCGCTATTCCTGAGCGGGTTTCGTCGGTTCGGCATGGCTGGCCAGATCTTCTAGGATCGGGCAGTCCGGCCGCTCGTCGCCATGGCAGCAATCGGTCAGCCGCTGCAGCTCGTCGCGGATCGATTGCAGCTTGGCGATGTCCTGTTCCAGCTCGCCGATGTACTGGCGCGCCAGCTGTTTGACGTCGGCGCTATGGCGCGTGCGGTCGGACCACAGCGCCAGCAGCGACTGGATGCGCGCCACCGAAAACCCGAGGTCGCGCGAGCGCTTGATGAAGCGCAGCGTCTGCACGTCGCGGTCGCCGTAGCGGCGGTAGCCGGCGTCGCTGCGCGCGGCCGGCCCGATCAGGCCGATGCTTTCGTAGTAGCGGATCATCTTCGCCGTCACGCCCGAGGCAGCGGCCGCCTGTCCGATGTTCATGCCCGTTCTCCCGATTCGTTGTGCGGCTGCCAGCGCCGCAGCAGCAGCGCGTTGGTCACCACGCTGACGCTGGAGGCTGCCATCGCCGCCCCGGCCAGCACCGGATTCAGGTAGCCGAGCGCTGCCAGCGGAATGCCGATGATGTTGTAGGCGAAGGCCCAGCCGAGGTTTTGCCGGATCTTGCGCCAGGTGCGGTGCGATACCTCGATCGCGTCCGCCACCAGCCGTGGGTCGCCGCGCATCAGCGTGATGCCGGCCGCATGCATCGCGACGTCGGTGCCGGAAGCGACCGCGATGCCGATGTTGGCCGCCGCCAGCGCCGGCGCGTCGTTGATGCCATCGCCGACCATCGCCACCACCTGGCTGTCGCGCTGCAGTTCGGCGACCAGCCGCGCCTTGTCGGCCGGCAGCACTTCCGCATGATAGTCGTCGATGCCGAGTGCCACCGCCACCGCGCGCGCACTGCCGGCATTGTCGCCGGTCAGCATCACGCTTTTCACGCCGATCGCCTTCAGCCGTGCCACCGCCTGCGCCGCAGTCGGCTTGATGGTGTCGCCGAAGGCCAGCAACCCGGCCAGCTCGATGCCGTCGGCGCGCTGCTGCGCCAGCCAGGACACGGTGCGGCCCGCTTCCTCGTGGCGGGTTGCTGCCGCTTGCAGCGGCCCGGTGACAGCGCCGATCTCGTCCATCAGGCGGCGGTTGCCGAGATAGACGGTGGCATCTTCGACCCGCGCCTGCACGCCGCGCCCGGCCAGCGCACGGGCGTCGCTGGCGGCTGGTGCGGCGATGCCACGCGCCGCCGCTTCCTGCAACAC
>JBAUJK010000300.1:0-2272 GCA_049683695.1 Burkholderiaceae bacterium | reverse complement strand
CCGCAGATCGTCGACACCGCGCGCGAACTGCAGCCGCTCGGCCTGCTGCTGAACTCGCCGCGCCCGAACCTGCTGCGCTTCATGCCGGCGCTGAACGTGACCGAGGACGAGATCGACCAGATGATTTCGATGCTGTCGGGCGTGCTGAAGCAGCTCGGGCATTAAGGCAGATCCGGCCGGACCTGATCAGCCGTTGCCGGCCGGCTCGGATCGAGCCGCGCCGGGCCGGACTTGTCCGGCGGCATTGCTTTCTCTTACACTGCGGACATGTCGATCCGCGCCTGGCTTGCCTGTTTCTGTTCCTTCCTGATCGTCGCCTGCAGCAGCGTGCCGCAGCGCGAAGCGGTGCCGTACGCGGAGCGCGGCCCGGACAGCGGCAAGGGCAGCGAGGTGGTGCTGTACGCGCTGGGGTTGATCGATACCGGCTACCGCTTCGGCGGCAAGAACCCGGACGCCGGACTCGACTGCAGCGGCATGGTGTCCTACATCTACCGCGAGGCGCTCGGCCTGTCGGTGACCGGCAGCGCGGCCGACATCGCGCGCCGCGGCAAGAGTATCCCGAAGGAAGCACTGCGCCCGGGCGACCTGGTGTTCTTCAACACGCTCGGCCGGCCGTTCTCGCACGTCGGCATCTACCTCGGCGACAACCGCTTCATCAATGCGCCGTCGACCAACGGTCGAGTGCGCATCGATCGCCTCGACAACCGCTACTATGCGCAGCGCTTCGAGGCGGCACGCAGCTATTTCGACTGACGCGGCACGGATACTCCCCGGCATACCGCCCTGATCCGGGCGACTTGCCTCCGATTTGAAGGCATACTCCAGGTTTCGTCATTAGAGCCATGAACCGGCTCAGACCGGCTGGTCCATCGGCCCGCCGTCGCGCTTCGGATACGCGCGCACCATCACGATGCGCGGGCCGTTCATCTTCTTGACCACCAGGTCGAACTGGTCGAACGGGATGCGCTGTCCTTCGTGCGGGATGTCGCCCAGCTTGACCATGATCAGGCCGCTGACCGATTCCACGTCTTCCAGGTCGAGCACCTCGCTGTCCATGTCGATGCCGAGCATCTGTTCCAGCGAAAAGATCGGCAGGCTGCCCTTGCCGATCAGCGTGCCGTCGTCCAGCCGGGTCCAGTCGTTGTCGTTCTGGCGGAATTCGTCGCGGATCTCGCCGATCATCGCGCCCAGCAGGTTGTCCAGCGTGATGAAACCCTGCGGCTTGTGCCCGGGGCGGCCGATCAGCGCGAAATGCGGCGCACCCTTGCGGAAGCGGCGGAACAGTTCCAGCGCCGGCGCGCGCGGCGAAATGTACTGGATCGGCCGCAGATAGTTTTCCAGGCTTTCGACCGGCTTGCCTTCCTCGCGCGCGAAAAACAGGTCCTTCAGGTGGATCACGCCGAGCGCGTCGATGCCGTTACGGTCGAAATACGGATAGCGGGAAAAGCGGCTGCGAGTGATGATCCGCACATTTTCCTGCGGGCTCTTGTCGCGCCCGAGCGCGACCAGTTCGTGGATCGGCCGCATCAGTTCGGCCACTTCCAGCTCGCTGAAATCCAGGGTCTGCGCCAGCACGTTCCATTCGTCGCGCGTGAAGCGCTCGCCAGGACTGCTGGCGCGCAGGATCAGCTTCAATTCGTCCGACGAATACTGGGTGTCCGAGCCGGCGCCGTCGCCCAGGCCGGCGATTTTCAGCACGCGGTTGGCACTGGCGTTCAGCAGCCAGATCGCCGGATACATGGCCCAGTAGAAGCCATACAACGGCGCCGCGGTCCACAGGCCTATGACTTCCGGGTTGCGGATCGCCATCGATTTCGGCGCCAACTCGCCGATCACGATGTGCAGGAAGGAAATGGTGAAGAAGGCGAACGCGAACGAAATGCCCTGGATCGCCTCCGGCGCGCTGATGCCGAGCCAGCCGAACACCGGCTCCAGCAGCCGTGCGAAGGCCGGTTCGCCGATCCAGCCGAGACCCAGCGACGCCAGCGTGATGCCGAGCTGGCAGGCCGACAGGTAGGTATCGAGCTGTTCGTGCACCTTGGTCAGCATGCGGCCGCGCCAGCCGTGGGTCTTGGCGATCGCGCGGATGCGGGTCGCGCGCACCTTGACCAGGCCGAATTCGGCGGCGACGAAAAAAGCGTTCAGCAGCACCAGCAGCAGCGCGGCGACGACCAGCAGGACGTTTTGCATGGAAACAGGAAGAGTTGAGCAGCCGTCATGGTAGCCGACTTGGATGGCGGCAAGCCGAGCGCCTTCCGTTCGACCATGCCGA
>JBAUJK010000299.1:0-2552 GCA_049683695.1 Burkholderiaceae bacterium | reverse complement strand
GGTGTCGTCGTCGGTGAAGGCGATCACCGTGCCGCGCGCGATCCGCCAGCCGGCGTTGCGCGCTCCGGCCGGCCCCTGGGTCGCCGTGACCGCCACGTAGCGCACCGGCACCGGGCCATCCAGGCGTTCGGCCAGTGCGCGCACAGCCGAGTCGCCGCCGTCGTCGTCGGCCACGATGATTTCATAACGCGCCGGATCGAAATGCTGGACGCACAGCGCGCGCAGGCAGCGCTCCAGCAGATCCGGCCGGCGATAGGTCGGCACCACCACCGATGCCCTGAGCGGTGACCCATTCATCACGCTTTTTCCAGCAGAAACGAGCCGATCACCAGCGCGTCGAGCGGCGAAGTCCAGAACGATTCGATCGCATCGCGCGGCGTGCAGACCACCGGTTCGCCGCGCGTATTGAACGAGGTGTTGATCAGCACCGGCACACCGGTCAGCCGCTCGAATTCCTGCAGCAGCCGGTAGTACAGCGGGTTCTGGTTCCGGTTGACGGTCTGCACGCGCGCGGTACCGTCGACGTGCCGCACCGCCGGGATTTGGTCTTCGCGGCCGTCGGCAACATCGTAGACGAACAGCATGAACGGCGCCCGCAGCAGCGTCTGCCGACCGCCGACGAACCATTCGTGCGCGCGCTCCTCCAGCACCGCCGGCGCCACCGGGCGGAAATCCTCGCGGTCCTTGATCTGGTTCAGCCGCTGCTGCATCGCCGGCTGGATCGGCGACGCCAGGATCGAGCGCGCGCCGAGCGCCCGCGGACCGAATTCCATCCGCCCCTGGAACCAGCCGATCACCTTGTTCTCGGCCAGCATCCGCGCCGTCTCTGCGGCGACGTCGTCGAGCCGCCGGTAGCCCAGCTTGGCCCACTTCAGGAATTCCTCGATGGCGTCGTCGCCGAACGCCGGCCCTAGGTAGGCATGGTCCATCTGCCAATGCCTGGTGCGATCACGCTCGCTGAAATCGACCCACAGCGCCGCTCCCAGCGCGGTGCCGGCGTCACCGGCGGCCGGCTGTACCCAGACGTCGTCGAACCTGCCGCGGTCGCGCACGCGCGCGTTCATCACGCAATTCAGCGCAACGCCGCCAGCCATGCACAGCTTCGTTTCGCCGCTGACATCGGCCAGCCAGTCAGCCATCGTCAATACGCTTTCCTCCAGCATCAGCTGCAGCGAACGGGCGATGTCGTAGTGCCGCCGCTCGAGCGGCCCGCCGCGTTCACGCGCCGGCCCGAACAGATCCACCAGGTTGGCATCGGCCACCGTGTAGCCGCCCTCTCCGTCGTGGCGGACGATCTGGCGGAACTGGTCGGCATAGGCCGGTCGGCCGTAGGAAGCCAGCGCCATCACCTTGTATTCATCGGACGAATGCAGGAAACCGAGGTGGCTGGTGACCCGTTCATACAGGAGGCCCAGCGAATCCGGCAGATTGACCTGCTTCAGCCGGCGATACTCCCGGCCATCGAAGACGCCGTAGCTGGTGGTGGCGCGCTCTCCCCTGCCATCCATCGTCAGTACCGCGCAGCGTTCGAACGGTGCCGCCAGGAAGGCGCTCGCCTCGTGCGCCAGATGGTGTTCGATGAAGTGCCAGCGGTATGGACCCTCGGCGCTGACGCCCTTGAAGCGTGCCGCCAGGTGATGCGGCGCACCGCTGGCCAGTTGGCGCGGCGCGTTGACGATATAGGACAGGAACAGCGGATCCCACGGCGAGCTGTCGCGCTGCGGCCGGCGCGCGGCCGACGGCTGCAGCGGCAGCGCGATGGCGGCGTGCTCGTCGGCGCGCTCCAGCAGCAGCCACGGGTCGAACGAATAGGCGACGTGGTCGACGTCGGACAGCACGATGCCGGCTTCGCGCAGGCAATAGTCGATCGCGTGGAACGGCAGTTCCCAGGTCGAGAATGGCACCGGCCGCTTGCCATGCTTGATGTGGGTGAAGCGCTCCTCCTCCGCCGCCGCCAGCACCTCGCCGTCGCGCACCAGGCAGGCGGCGCTGTCATGGTAGGCGGCATTGATTCCCAGCGTGTACATGGTTCAGCCCCCCGCGGATTCGACCGGGACTGCAGCGCTGCGCCAAAGCGGAGCGCCGTGCCGTTCTCGGTCGTGATGATTTTCGTTCAGCAGTTCGATGGCAGCAGCCACTACCTGTTGCGGCGTAACCTGCCGCAGGCAAGCGTGATGGTGTTCCGGGCAAACGCTCTTGTAGCAGTACTTGCACGGCACATCGGCGTTCAGGATCCGGTGCGGCACCTGCCACGGGCCGTGCTGCGGATTGGTCAGTGCATACAGGTCGATCACCGGCGTGCCGAGCGCCGCCGCCAGGTGCACCGGCCCGCTGTTGTTGGAGAGCAGCAGGCTGGCCGCTTCGATCAGCGCCCCCAGCTCGCCCAGCGGCAAGGCACCGGCCAGCGGCAGCGCCGCCGGCCCGATCGCCGCGCATACCGTCTCGACCAATACCCGCTCGCCGGGGCCGCCGGTAACGGCGATGCCATCGAAATGCGGCATCAGCCCGGCGGCGGCAGCGGCGAAGCGCTCCACCGGCCAGCGGCGCGAAGG
>JBAUJK010000298.1:0-1644 GCA_049683695.1 Burkholderiaceae bacterium | reverse complement strand
GCCTTCGCTTGCGCCGCCTCGTCGCGCAGCGCCAGCAGGTAGGCGCGGGTGTCGGCGCTCATGCGCGCGAGGTCGCCGGTCTCGCCGCGGCCCGGCACGATCTGCGCCGGCTGCAGCGCGGCCAGGTTGTCGAAGGCGGCAATCCAGTTGTCGAGTCGGCCATCGGCGCCCAGCGCCGGCAGCACGCCGGCCTGCATGATGGCGCCGGCGAACGCGACCCGCGAGCGCGGCAGCCAAACGCCGATGGTGCCGGGGCTGGCGGTCGGGCCGAAGTACGACAGTTGCAGCGTGGTGTCGGAAAAGCGCACTTCCTGCGTGCTGCCGGCAAAGCCCTGCGGCAGCGCCAGCTCGGTGCCGGCCGCCTTTTCCTTCAGCAGTCGCTTCATCGCCTGCAATTGCGCTTCGCCCTCCGCTTCCATCACGCGGCGCGCTTCCTCGTGCGCGATGACCGGAATTCCCTGCTTCCTGAAATAGGCGTTGCCGAGCCAGCGCGCCGGCTCCGGCCCGGTGTTGATCACGTACTTGATGGTATTGCTGGTGATGCGCTGGATCGCCTGGTCCAGCATCTGCGCCACGCGGTAGGACGGGCCGCTGTCGATCACGGCGACGCCGGCCGAGGTGACGACGAAGCCGATGTTGACCGTCCGCGCGTCGTTGTCGTAGCTGGCGGCGCCGGTGTCGCCATACACCACGTAGACGCCAGGGCCGATGCGTACCGGCGTCAGCTGCGATTCGGCCAGCGCCGCGGGCAGCGCCGTCGCCAGCGCGAGGCCGAACAGGAAACGGGCGAACAGGGAAACGGATTTTCTGGTCATGCTGGATCGATTGGATTGACGATAGCGAAGCGCCCACCATGGACGGCCGGCAAAACCCCGCTATTATGGAAGAGATTACCGGAGGAACCGCGATGAACAGAAAAATTGCAGCGGCCGACGTCAAATTGAAGCGCGCCTACCAGCCGCCGGCGCCCGAGGACGGACGGCGCATCCTGATCGACCGCCTGTGGCCGCGCGGCGTCAGCAAGCAAGCGGCGGCGATCGACCAGTGGGCAAAGGAACTGGCGCCCAGCACCGAACTGCGCGAATGGTTCGGCCACGAGCCGCAGCGCTGGCCGGAATTCCGCCGCCGCTACGCCGCCGAGCTGCGCCAGTGCCAGCCGCAGTTGCGGGCGCTGCGCGCGCAGGCGCGCGAACACGGCGTGACGCTGGTCTACGCCGCCCATGACGAGGCGCACAACAACGCGGTGGTGGTGCGCCGGCTGCTGCTGGGCCGCACGCCCTGAGCGCATCCCGCTCTTTTGCCGTACCCAATCTGGATCAAGGTTGCCGGTTTGCAAGCGCATATAATCGGCGCCATGAAAGGTTTTTTCCAACATCGACGCTGGCATGCCTGGATCGCCTGTCTGGCCATCCTGCTGAATGCGCTGGCGCCGTCGCTGTCGCACGCACTGGCATCGCCGGCACCGCGCGCCGCCGTCTGGGAAGAAATCTGCTCGGCGCATGGCGCCGCCACCAGCGCCGACGATCCGGCCGACTCCATCCCCGAGCACGCGCAGGCCAGCCCGCATTGCCCGTTCTGCGCGCCGCACGGCGGCCACGCGGCGCTGCCGCCGCCAGCCGTCTCCCTGCTGCTGCCGGAACCGGC
>JBAUJK010000297.1:0-4368 GCA_049683695.1 Burkholderiaceae bacterium | reverse complement strand
GCGCGCCACCGGCCTCGCGTTCGCCGAAATGCCGCTGCCGGACCATTACCCGTTCGCCGACGATCCGTTCGCGCAGGATGCCGCCGATGTCATCCTGATCACCGAAAAGGATGCAGTAAAATGTAGCCGCCATCCGACCTTGCAGCACGACCCGCGGCTGTGGGTGGTGCCGGTCACGGCGCAGATCGACCGCGCGCTGGCACAACAGATACTGGAGAAACTGCGTGGACACCCGATTGCTTGACATCCTGGTCTGCCCGATCTGCAAGGGGCCGCTCGACTACGACCGCGCCCAGCAGGAGCTGATCTGCAAGGGCGACCGTCTGGCCTATCCGATCCGCGACGGCATCCCGATCATGTGGGCCGACGAGGCGCGCGACCTGAACGGGCCGCCGGTGGCGGTGCCGTCGCCGAGCTGACGCCGGCTCTCCTTCCGCTTCGACTTGCGCCCGACGTGCCGCGGGCGCCCATCAAGAACAACAACGATGTCCTTCACCGTCATCATTCCCGCTCGCCTGGCATCGACGCGCCTGCCCAACAAGCCGCTGGCCGATCTCGGCGGCAAGCCGATGGTGGTGCGCGTGGCCGAGCGCGCGCTGCGCTCGGGCGCGGCGCAGGTAGTGGTGGCCACCGACCATCCCGACATCCTGATCGCCTGTGAACGGCACGGCGTGACGGCGCGCATGACGCGCGCCGACCATGCATCCGGCACCGACCGCATCGCCGAAGCCGCTGCGCTGCTGGGGCTGGCGGCGGACGCGGTGGTGGTCAACGTGCAGGGTGACGAGCCGCTGATCGAGCCGGCGCTGATCGCCGCCACCGCAGCCGCCATCGGCCCGGACGTGCCGATGGCGACCGCCGCGCATCCGATCACCGGCGCCGCCGAATTCTTCGACCCCAACGTGGTGAAGGTGGCGCTGGACCGCAATGGCCGCGCGCTGTACTTTTCGCGGGCGCCGATCCCGTGGCACCGCGACGGCTTCGCACAGACGCGCGAGGCGCTGCCGGCCGGCTATGCCGGCCTGCGCCACATCGGCCTGTACGCATTCCGCAACGCCTTCCTGCAGCTGTATCCAACGCTGGCGCCGGCGCCGCTGGAGCAGGCCGAGGCGCTGGAGCAATTGCGCGCGCTGTGGCACGGCCATCCGATCGCGGTCCACATCGCCGCCGGTGCGCCGGCCGGCGGCGTCGACACCCCGCAGGATCTGGCACGGGTACAGCGCCATTTTGGGCGCTGAAACGCCGAAAATCTTGCCGGAAATCACGTTTCGGGCTCCGGGCCGACGGCAATCTGTGGTAAGTTTCGTACAAATCGAGCGCCGCGCATGGCGCTTTTTCGCGGGCGCTTTTCGCAGCGGCCGCCGCACAGTATTCAAAAACTCGTTCTAGGAAACAGCATGCGCCTCATCCTGCTAGGAGCGCCTGGTGCCGGCAAGGGCACGCAGGCCACTTTCATCAAGGAAAAATTCAACATCCCGCAAATCTCCACCGGCGACATGCTGCGCGCCGCGGTCAAGGCCGGCACCCCGCTCGGCATCGAAGCCAAGAAGGTGATGGATGCCGGCGGCCTGGTGTCGGACGACATCATCATCGGCCTGGTCAAGGACCGGCTGAAAGAGCCGGACTGCGCCAACGGCTATCTGTTCGACGGCTTCCCGCGCACCATTCCGCAGGCCGAGGCGATGAAGGATGCCGGCGTCACCATCGACTACGTGCTGGAAATCGAAGTGCCGGACAGCGAAATCATCGAGCGCATGAGCGGGCGCCGCGTGCACCTGCCGTCGGGCCGCACTTACCACGTCAAGTTCAATCCGCCCAAGGTCGAAGGGCTGGACGATGCCACCGGCGAAGCGCTGATCCAGCGCGACGACGACCGCGAGGAAACGGTCAAGAAGCGGCTGGCGGTGTTCCACGAGCAGACCGAAGTGCTGCTCGACTATTACGGCAAATGGGCCCGCTCCGGCCAGCCGGGGGCACCCAAATATCGCAAGATCAGCGGTGTCGGGCCGGTCGAGGCCATCCGCGACAGTGCCTTTGCCGCACTGACGGAGTGATGTGAAGCGGACCCTGTGTCCGCTTTTTTTATCCCTAGCAGAGCCGCGACGATCGCCCGCAACGCATGACGGGCAGCGGCGGACCCGGCCAGTCCTGGTAGTCAAGTTCAAGTAGGCCAACGAAGAATTCTGCAGTGCGCCGTCGCAACGACGGCGGCAACGCGATTGACGGCGGCGCCGGCAGCGGCGCTACCGTGGTGTTCGGTGGGTGTTTTGGCTTGGATATGACAACAACGAGGAGGGAATATGGCAGCAGGGATATTGTTCGCCGTGGTGTGCGGCGCCATCGCCGTGATCTACGGCTTGATGTCGCGCAGCTGGATCCTGAAGCAGGATGCCGGCAACGCCCGAATGCAGGAAATCGCGGCCGCGGTGCAGACCGGCGCCGCCGCCTATCTGGCGCGCCAGTACCGCACCATCGCCATCGTCGGCGTGGTGCTGTTCATCATCATCGCGCTGGTGCCGGGGCTGGGCTTCGTCACCGCGGTGGGCTTCCTGGTCGGCGCCGTGCTGTCCGGCGCCTGCGGCTTCATCGGCATGAACGTCTCGGTGCGTGCCAACGTGCGCACCGCGCAGGCGGCGGCCAAGGGCATGAACGAGGCGCTCGACGTCGCCTTCCGCGGCGGCGCCATCACCGGCATGCTGGTGGTCGGGCTTGGCCTCTTGGGCGTGGCGATCTTCTTCTGGTTCTTGTCGGTGGCGGCGCCGCACGGCGCCGGCATCACGGTCACGCTGCATGACGTGATCAAGCCGCTGATCGGGCTGGCCTTTGGCGCCTCGCTGATCTCGATCTTCGCCCGGCTTGGCGGCGGCATCTTCACCAAGGGCGCCGACGTCGGCGCCGACCTGGTCGGCAAGGTCGAGGCCGGCATCCCCGAGGACGACCCGCGCAATCCGGCGGTGATCGCCGATAACGTTGGCGACAACGTCGGCGACTGCGCCGGCATGGCGGCCGACCTGTTCGAGACCTACGTGGTGACGCTGATCGCCACCATGCTGCTGGGGACGCTGATGGTCACCGGCTACGAAATGCAGGCGGCGCTGTATCCGCTGATGCTGGGCGGGGTCTCGATCATCGCTTCGATCATCGGCTGCGCGATGGTCAAGACCAAGCCCGGCAAGAAGATCATGTCGGCGCTGTACACCGGCCTGTGGTGGGCGGCGATCCTGTCGCTGATCGGCTTCGCCGTGGTCACCTGGCTGGTGCTGCCGGAACCAATGCGCGTGCCGATGATGGGTTCGGCGGTGATCGGCATCGTGCTGACCGGTCTGATGGTCTACATCACCGAGTATTACACCGGCACCGACTTCAAGCCGGTGCGCCACATCGCCGAAGCGTCCACCACCGGCCACGGCACCAACATCATCGCCGGCCTCGGCGTGTCGATGAAGGCCACCGCCTGGCCGGTGATCGCGGTGTGCGCGGCGATCCTGTCGTCGTACTGGCTGGGCGGGCTGTACGGGATCGCGGTAGCGGCGACGTCGATGCTGTCGATGGCCGGCATCATCGTCGCGCTCGACGCCTACGGCCCGATCACCGACAACGCCGGCGGCATCGCCGAAATGTCCGGCATGCCGGATTCGGTGCGCGCGATCACCGATCCGCTGGACGCGGTCGGCAACACCACCAAGGCGGTCACCAAGGGTTACGCGATCGGCTCTGCCGGCTTGGCGGCGCTGGTGCTGTTCGCCGACTATACCCATGCGCTGGAATCGGTCGGCAAGATGGTCACCTTTGACCTGTCGAACCCGATGGTGATCGTCGGCCTGTTCATCGGCGGCCTGATTCCCTACCTGTTTGGCGCGATGGCGATGGAAGCGGTCGGGCGCGCCGCCGGCGCGGTGGTGATCGAGGTGCGGCGCCAGTTCCGCGACATCAAGGGCATCATGGACGGCAGCGGCAAGCCCGAATATGACCGTGCGGTCGACATGCTGACCAGCTCGGCGATCAAGGAAATGATCGTGCCGTCGCTGCTGCCGGTGGTGGTGCCGATCGCGGTCGGGCTGCTGTTGGGGCCGGCGGCATTGGGCGGCCTGCTGATGGGTACCATCGTCACCGGCCTGTTCGTGGCGGTGTCGATGACCACCGGCGGCGGCGCCTGGGACAACGCCAAGAAATACATCGAGGACGGCAACCACGGCGGCAAGGGCTCGGAGGCGCACAAGGCGGCGGTAACCGGCGATACCGTCGGCGACCCGTACAAGGACACCGCCGGCCCGGCGATCAACCCGCTGATCAAGATCATCAACATCGTCGCGCTGCTGATCGTGCCCTTGCTGCCGGCCGGCGCGCTGTACGCCACCGGCGCAGCGG
>JBAUJK010000296.1:0-4693 GCA_049683695.1 Burkholderiaceae bacterium | reverse complement strand
CAGGCGCGCCAGCGTCTGGCCGAGGCGGCCGGGGCCGATCAGGTTGAAGGTCGGTGGCTGGTTCAAGCGAAGATCCCGGTGGTTGGCGCGTTATTGTAGACGTGGCGGTGCCAGCGGGATGTCGCGCCCGGAATCAGTGCGCAAATGACGCAAGGGGGTGCTGGGAAGCGGTCGCGGCACCGGACGATGCCGCATCCATGCCGCGCCGCGAAAAATTCTGCCGGTCGACTAGTCGCCGAAGTACAGGTTGGCCGGGTTGGAGGCGTCGTTGATGACGTTCGGGTTGATCGAGGTGTTGTTCATCGCGGTGCTGACGTTGCTGCCGCTGCCGCCGCCGCTGCTGCTCATCCAGCGATCCATGGTGGAGCAGGCGGGTAACAATAGGACGGTGAGAACGATGGCTGCATATCTTTTCATGGCTACCTCCGGTAAAAGACGGTTTAGGGGCGTCTCCTCCGTTGCTTGCAGCGTTCAATATACGCTTCGCTTCGATGCGCTGGTAGCGGCGGCCGGGGTGCGGATGGTGCGACGCAGCGGAGCTTGAGTTTGCTCAAACAAGCGATGAAAAGAAAGGCGGAGCGACCAAAGCGCCGCTCCGCCGGTGCGGTGGCGCAGGGCTTCAGCGCGAGATCGGCTTGTAGCGGATCCGCTTCGGTTTGGCACCTTCCTCGCCCAAGCGCTTCTTCTTGTCGGCCTCATATTCCTGGTAGTTGCCGTCAAAGAACACCACCTGCGAATCGCCTTCGAAGGCCAGGATATGGGTGGCGATGCGGTCCAGGAACCAGCGGTCGTGCGAAATCACCAGCACGCTGCCGGCGAATTCCAGCAGCGCGTCTTCCAGCGCGCGCAGGGTTTCGACGTCGAGGTCGTTCGACGGTTCGTCCAGCAGCAGCACGTTGCCGCCCATCAGCAGCGTCTTCGCCAGGTGCAGCCGGCCGCGCTCGCCGCCGGACAGGTTGCCGACGATCTTCTGCTGGTCGGCGCCCTTGAAGTTGAAGCGGCCCAGATAGGCGCGCGACGGCATCTCGAAGCGGCCGACGGTCAGGATATCGGCGCCATTGGACACGTCTTCCCACACGGTTTTCTTGTTTTCCAGCTGTTCGCGCGACTGGTCGACCAATGACAGTCTCACGGTCGGGCCCTTGACGACCTCGCCGCTGTCCGGCTGCTCGATGCCGGCGATCATCTTGAACAGCGTCGACTTGCCGGCGCCGTTGGGGCCGATGATGCCGACGATGGCGCCGGCCGGGATCCTGAAGCTCAGGTTGTCGATCAGCAGGCGGTCGCCGAAGGCCTTGCTGACGTTCTTGAACTCGATCACTTCATTGCCGAGCCGTTCGGCTACCGGAATGAAGATTTCCTGGGTTTCGTTGCGCTTCTGGTATTCGTGTTCGGATAGTTCGTTGAAGCGGGCCAGGCGCGCCTTGCTCTTGGCCTGGCGTCCCTTCGGGTTTTGCCGCACCCATTCCAGTTCCTTGGCGATGGTCTTCTGGCGCGCGCTTTCGCTGGCTTCTTCCTGCTTCAGGCGCGCTTCCTTCTGTTCCAGCCAGGAGCTGTAGTTGCCCTTCCACGGGATGCCGTGGCCGCGGTCCAGTTCCAGGATCCATTCGGCGGCGTTGTCGAGGAAGTAGCGGTCATGGGTGATGCCGACCACGGTGCCGGGGAAGCGCAGCAGGAATTGCTCCAGCCATTCGACCGATTCGGCGTCCAGGTGGTTGGTCGGCTCATCCAAGAGCAGCATGTCGGGCTTGGACAGCAGCAGGCGGCACAGCGCGACGCGGCGCTTTTCGCCGCCCGACAGCACGCCGATCTTGGCGTCCCACGGCGGCAGCCGCAGCGCATCGGCTGCCATTTCCAGCTGCAGGTTGACGTTGTTGCCATCGGAAGCGGCAATGATCGCCTCCAGTCGCGCCTGCTCGGCGGCCAGCGCGTCGAAGTCGGCATCGGGTTCGGCGTAGGCGGCGTACACCGCGTCCAGCTTGGCTTGTGCCTCGAAGATTTCGCCCAGGCCCGATTCGACCGCCTGGCGCACGGTCTGCTCGGGATCCAGCTGCGGTTCCTGCGGCAGGTAGCCGATGTTCAGGCCCGGCATCGGCCGCGCCTCGCCGATGATGTCGGTATCGATGCCGGCCATGATCTTCAGCAGCGTCGACTTGCCGGAGCCGTTCAGGCCCAGCACGCCGATCTTGGCGCCGGGGAAAAACGACAGCGAAATATCCTTCAGGATCTGGCGCTTGGGCGGCACGATCTTGCCGACCCGGTTCATGGTGTAAACGTAATTGGCCATAGGAATGTCAGCGAAGCAAATCAGTGTTGGGGTTGGTGAAAAAGGAGCCCAAGGATAACCGATGCGACGGTGCCGGGGGCGGGGTGCCGGCGGGATTGATGCAGTCGCACCCGGTTGCGGATTTTTTTGCCTTTCCGGCGTCGCCGTCTTAGCGTGCAGGACCGGACTTCACTGTGGTGCAAGCGTGTCCAAGCAACATCAAAAAAGCGGGTTGGCGGCCCTGACGCTGGCGGCAATCGGCATCGTCTACGGCGACATCGGAACCAGTCCGCTGTACACGATGAAGGAAGTGTTTTCGCCTGAGCACGGATTGCCGTTCAACCCCGCCAATCTGCTGGGCGTGGTGTCGCTGATTGTGTGGGGCCTGACCCTGATCGTGACGCTCAAGTATGTGACTCTGATCCTGCGTGCCGACAACCACGGCGAAGGCGGCATCATGGCGCTGACCGCGCTGGCGCTGTCCTCGGTCGGCAGGGAGCCGCGCGCGTATCTGCCGCTGATGCTGCTGGGCCTGGCCGGCGCCACGCTATTTTACGGCGACAGCGTGATCACGCCGGCGATTTCGGTGCTGTCGGCGATCGAGGGCCTGGAAGTCGCCACCCCGGCGCTGGCGCCGTATGTGGTGCCGCTGACGGTGGCCGTGCTGATCGTGCTGTACAGCCTGCAAGCCAAGGGCACGGCCGGCATCGGCCGATGGTTCGGGCCGGTGATGGTGGTGTGGTTTGCCAGCCTGGCGGCGATGGGCGCCGTCAACATCTGGCAGGCGCCGCACATCCTGGCGGCGCTGAATCCCTGGCATGCGCTGCACTTCCTGTATCAGAACCGGCTGCTGGCCTTCATCGCGCTGGGTGCGGTGGTGCTGGCCTTCACCGGCGCCGAGGCGCTGTACGCCGACCTCGGCCACTTCGGGCCGAAGCCGATCCGCCGCGCCTGGTTCCTGATCGTGTTTCCGGCATTGGCGCTGAATTACCTGGGCCAGGGGGCGCTGCTGCTGGACGACCCGACTGCCATCGGCAATCCGTTCTACCGGCAACTGGGGAGCTGGAGCGTTTTCCCGCTGGTGCTGTTGTCGACGGTGGCGACCGTGATCGCGTCGCAGGCGACGATTTCCGGCACCTTCTCGATGACGCGGCAGGCGATCGCGCTGGGGTTCCTGCCGCGCATGCGGGTCGAGCAGACCTCGGCTTCCGAGATCGGCCAGATCTACATGCCGCTGGTGAACTGGCTGCAGCTGTCGGCGGTGCTGCTGGCGGTGATCGGCTTCGGCTCGTCGTCCCATCTGGCGGCTGCCTATGGCATCGCGGTCACCGCCACCATGCTGGTGACCACCGTGCTGACCTTCTTCGTGGTGCGCTATGGCTGGCGCTACAACCTGTTGCTGTGCCTGCTTACCACCGGCTTTTTCCTGCTGATCGATGTCGCGCTGTTCTCCGCCAACCTGCTGAAGATCGTGCATGGCGGCTGGTTTCCGCTGCTGCTGGGAGCGGTGTTGTTCATCGTGATGCTGACCTGGAAGAGCGGCCGCGCGCTGGTGTCCGAGACGCTGCAAAAGGATGCGGTGCCGCTCGAGGATTTCCTGCGCTCGCTGTTCGTCGAACCGCCGCAGCGCGTGCCCGGCACCGCGATTTTCCTGCGCGGTGCCGACGATGGGGTGCCGCACGCGATGCTGCACAATCTGGCGCACAACAAGGTACTGCATCAGCGCGTGGTGTTCCTGACCGTGCATATCCACGATATTCCATGGATTGCGGACGGCGAGCGGCTGCGCATCCGGCCGCTGGGCCACGATTGCTATCAGTTCGACGTGCACTACGGGTTCAAGGACGAGCCGGACATCCCGCGCGCACTGGAGCTGGCGGCGGCCCAGGGCTTGCAGTTCGAGATGCTGGACACTTCCTGGTTCGTGGCCCGGCAGACGGTGCTGGCGCGTCCCGGCGAAGGGATGGCGCCGTGGCGCGAGCGGTTGTTCGTCACCATGTCGCGCAATGCGCGCGGCGCCGCCGATTACTACCAGCTGCCGCCGAATCGGGTGATCGAGCTGGGAACCCAGGTGACGATCTGAGGCGGCGGTTCGGATCATGGCACCTGGCACGCGGCTCTTGAAATGGCGCCAGCGCTCGGCCCAGGTCAGTTCGGGCCGGCAGCTCGCTGAAGGGTCGAGCCTCACAGGACTTCGGCGATCAGTTGCGTGTCGCAGTATTCGGTCAGCTCGCGCAGCTGGCCGTTGGCGAACCGGCATACGAAACAATAGGTGTTCTCATACGGTGCGCCGCGTTTGGTCACGGCCTGGCCGCGGCACTCCACCACCACCATGTCGTTCTCCGCGATGATGCGGCTGGCCCGGTTCCGCAGCGGCACCGCCAGGCGATCCGCAAGCGGCTTCAGCAGCTCCGCCAGGACGGCCGG
>JBAUJK010000295.1:0-5274 GCA_049683695.1 Burkholderiaceae bacterium | reverse complement strand
GGTGTCTAATGAAGCCTTGCGCCGTACCGGCCCTCTTCTTCCTTCGAGAAACCCCTTCCGACCGATGAAATTCACCCATCTGATCGAAATCAACGACCCCCTGAATCCGCTGCTGGTGCCGCTGACGCGCGAACAGCTGTGGCGCGGCCTGATGCTGCGCGCCGAGTCGCCGCAGCTGTTCATGCCGCACCTGGACGAATGCACGATCGGCGACCACGACGGCGAATCGATGCAGCGCGCGCTGCGCTACGGCAACACGGTAATCCGCGACCGCGTGCGCTTCCTGCCGCAGCAGCAGGTGCAGTACCGGGTGCCGGCGCAGGAAGACATTTCCGCCTCGCCCCTCGACATGACGATCGAGGAGCCGCAGCCCGGCATGCTGTACGTGCGCTTCGCCTACGAGGACGAAAACGACGCCGGTGCCAGCATGGAAGGAGAGGCGCAGGCGATGTTCGACGACTTCCGCCGCTCGGCCTACCAGGAAGCCGACATCGACACCATCGCGCTGATCCGGCAGATGGCGGCCGAGGGCCGTTTCGGGCCGCCGTAGCCCTGCTTATACTGCGCAGAGTATTTTTGAAGTCGGGCGCAACGTCTCCGGTATAAGCCGATTTTTCGGCATACTCCCGCCATTTCAGTACGGCCAGCGACCGGTGCAGCGCGGCGCGTTTTCGCCGCAGACGCTACAATGGCCGTCCCGTTTCCCTCCAGCATTTTCCCGGTGGCGCCCGCCGCCGGCGACAGAAAGATCCGCCGATGAATTCCTCCCGCAAAGCGCTCGACGGCCTCGCCGCCGGCACCATGCTGATCCTGTGCCTGTGCTGGGGCTTGCAGCAGGTAGCGGTGAAGGCGGCGGCGCCGGCGGTCCATCCGGTGCTGCAGATCGGCCTGCGCTCCGGTCTGGCGGCGCTGATGGTGGCGGCGCTGATGGCGGTGCGCGGCCAGCGCGTGGTGTTTTCCGACGGCAGCCTGTGGCCGGGCGTGGTGGCCGGCCTGCTGTTCGCGGCGGAATTTTTATGCGTGGCGCTGGCGCTGTTGTACACCACGGCGTCGCACGTGTCGGTATTCCTGTATACGGCGCCGATCTTCCTGGTGCTGGTGCTGCACTGGCGGCTGCCGGATGAGCGCATCGACGCCCGCCAGTGGGTCGGCGTGCTGCTGGCATTCGCCGGCATCGCACTGGCGTTTGTCGAGGGGTTCACGCAGGGCGAGGTTTCCTGGCGCATGCTGGCCGGCGACGCGCTGGCGCTGGCCGGCGGCGCGCTGTGGGCGGCCACCACGCTGGTGGTGCGCACCACCGCGCTGGCCGAGGCGTCGCCGACCACCACGCTGCTGTATCAACTGGGCTTCGCCGGCGTGATCCTGGTGGCGCTGCCGCTGGCGGCCGGCAGCCAAATCACGACGCCGCTGCCGGGCGTGGCCTGGGCCAGCCTGGTGTTCCAGACCGTGGTGGTCGGCTTCGCCAGCTTCCTGGCCTGGTTCTGGCTGCTGCGCCGCTACCTGACTTCGCGGCTGTCGGTGTTTTCGTTCCTGACGCCGCTGTTTGGCGTCGCCTTCGGGGTGCTGCTGCTGGACGACCCGATCAGCCTGTATTTCGGCGGCGGCGCCGTGCTGGTGCTGGCCGGCATCGTGCTGGTCAACCTGCCACGCAAGGCCGGCAGGTAGCCAGGGCATCCCGCCGGCGAATACCGGCGCCTGGCCATCGACTGACGGCCGAATCCGCTCTAGCGCCGGCCTCGGGTCACCAGCGCGACGCCGGCGCAGGTGACCGCGATGCCGGCCACGCTGGTCGGCGCCGGCACCACGCCGAACATCCACCATTCCAGCAGCACCGCGATGATCGGCGTCAGGAAGAACAGGCTGGTGACGCGGGTGGCGCGGCCGCGCCGCATCAACAGGTGCAGCGCGTTGACCGCGAGGATCGACGCGAACACCACCAGGAAGGCGACCGAGCCGAACAGCGTCCAGCTCCAGTCGACCGCGAAGCCCTCGACGCCCCAGGCCAGCGGCAGCAGCACGAACAGCGACAGCACGAACTGGATCAGCGACGCGCTGCGCAGGTCGGCCTCGCGGCAGAACAGGCGCTGGTACAGCGTACCGCTGGTGATCGCCGCCAGCGCGATGCCGACCGCCAGCAGGCTGGCGCCGGACGCCGCCTGGAAATTCACCTTGTGCCAGACCACCAGCGCGACGCCGCCGAGGCCGAGCGCAATGCCGAGCCACTGGCGCGGCGCCAGCCGCTCGCCGAGCAGCCGCGAGGAGACCAGCGCGGTCAGCAGCGGCTGCGTCGCCAGCAGCAGCGCGGTGATGCCGGCCGACATGCCGAGGTATTGCGCGTAATGGCTACCGCCCAGGTTGATCGCGTGCATCAGCAGACCGGCGACGCCGATGTGGAACCATTCGCGCGCACCGCGCGGCCAGCGCGGCCGCGCCCACAGCACCCACGGCACCAGGCAGGCGACGCCGAACAGGTAGCGCAGCGACAGGAAGGTAAACGGCGGCGCATAGTGCATGCCGGCCTTGCTGGCCAGGTAGCCGGAGCCCCACACCAGCACGAAGAACCACGCCAGCGGCGTGTCGAAGTGCTGGCCGGCGGGCGCGGCGGCTTTGCCGGGATCGGTGGAGGCGGAAGCGGCGGGAGGAGCGGTCAAGACGTTCTTTCGCGGGATGGCCGGGCGCGAGCCAGACCTGTTGCAGGACAGCGTTCGTAAGGCGCGCGGGCGCCGGGCTACTCCGTCCCCGACGAGCCGGGATAGTACGGTGCATCGACCAGCCGCTGCGAAATCCACCACAGGTTGCCGAACGGGTCGCGTACGCCGCCCTGACGGTCGCCGTAGGGCATGTCGGCCACTTCCAGCTCCAGCCGGGCACCGGCCGCCAGTGCGCGTGCCAGCGCGGCATCGGCGTCCGTCACATACAGGTAGAACGAACCCGGCATGGCCGGATAGCGCTCGACCGCCTCGCTGGCCATCAGCATCGCGTCGCCGAGGCGCAGCTGGGCATGGACGATGCGCCCGTCCGGCAGCGTGCTGCGGCCGATCTCCTCGGCGCCGAAGGCCTCCGCCAGGAAGGCGATGAAGCGCGCGGCGCCGGTCACGAAAAGATACGGCGTCAGCGTGGCGAAGCCAGGCGGCGTTTGCATGGTCGTTCTCCGGTGCAAAGCGGCCATTCTACCGTCGCTGCCGGCGCTCGATTACACTGGCGCCGCACACTCCTTCCCTACTCTCCGTCTTGACCGGAGCCGCGCATGACCCACAAGATTTTCTGGGAAGACCCGTATCTGTCTACGCTCGATACCTGCGTCGCCAGCGTCGACGGCGCCCACGTGACGCTGGAAGCGACCATCTTCTACGCCTTTTCCGGCGGCCAGGAAAGCGATGCCGGCCGCATCGGCGGCCAGCCGGTGCTGGCGGCGCAAAAGGAAGGGGCGCAGATCGTCTATACGCTGGCGCCGCAGCACGGCCTGCGGCCCGGGCAGCCGGTGCGGGTAGAAATCGACTGGGAGCGGCGCTACCGGCTGATGCGGCTGCACTTCGCCGCCGAACTGGTGCTGGAGCTGGCGTGCAAGGCGCTGCCCGGCGCCGAAAAGATCGGCGCCCACATCGGCGCCGGCAAGGCGCGCATCGATTTCGCCTGGCCCGACAGCGTGGCGCCGCTGCTGCCGCAACTGGCGGCGCAGGCGCGCGACATCGTCGCCGCCGACCGGCCGATCGTCAGTGCGTTTTCCGACCACGCGGCGCAGCGCCGCTACTGGGAGGTGGCCGGCTTCGCGCGCGTGCCCTGCGGCGGCACCCATCTGAAGCGCACCGGCGAAGTCGGCGCGCTGCGGCTGAAGCGCTGCAACGTCGGCCGCGGCAAGGAACGTATCGAGATCTACGTCGACTGACGCCGGCCGGCGGCTCAGATGTCGACCGGGTCGACTTCCAGCGACCAGCGCGCGCGCGTCCTGGTCGCGCGCAGCGCCGCCATCCACTGCTTCAGGAATGCCTGCAATGCCGGCCGCGACGCCGATTCGACCAGCAGTTGCGCGCGCTCGACGTTGGCGACCCGCGTCAGCGTCATCGGGATCGGCTCGTGCAGCACGATGCCGGGCGCATCCAGGCTGTCCTTGGCCTGCTGCAGGAAATCGAGCGCAATCTGCAGTTCGCGCGCCTCGGCGCGCAGCAGCGCCTGGTGGATGAACGGCGGCAGGTCGGCCGAACGGCGTTCGGCCAAGAGCGTCTCGGCGAAGCGGTCGTAGTCGTGCGCGATCACCGCCGCATACAGCGGATGCTGCGGGTAGCGGCTCTGGATCAGCACTTCGGCGGCGCTGCCGCCCTCCTTCTGCGCGGCGCGGCCGGCGCGCCCGGCGACCTGCATCAGCTGCGCGAACAGCCGCTCGCTGGCGCGGTAGTCGTGGGAAAACAGCGCGGTGTCCGGATTCAGCACGCCGACCAGCGTCAGGTTTTTGAAGTCATGACCCTTGGCCACCATCTGCGTGCCGACCAGGATGTCGACGCCGCCCTGGTGCACCTGCTCGAACGCGGCTTGCGCGGCGCCCTTCCTGCGCGTCGAGTCGGCGTCGATGCGCAGCAGCCGCGCCGCCGGAAAGCGCGCCTGCAGGCTTTCCTCCAGCCGCTGGGTGCCGCGCCCGAGCGGCTGCAGGTCGACGTTGCCGCAGGTCGGGCAATGGCGCGGAATCCGCAATTCGAGACTGCAGTGATGGCAGCGCAGCCGCTGTTCCGGCTTGTGCAGCACCATGAAGGCGGTGCAGCGACTGCAGTTGCTGACCCAGCCGCAGGCGTCGCAGGCCAGCACCGGCGCATAGCCGCGCCGGTTCAGAAACAGCAGCGACTGTTCGCCGCGTTCCAGCCGCCGCGCCAGCGCCGCCGCCAGCGTCGCGGAGAGGCCGTCGACCGGCCGGTCGCGCTCGGTGTCGATCACGCCGACTTTCGGCAGCACCGCGTCGCGCACCGCGCGCTGGCGCAATTCCAGCTTGCGATAGCGGCCCGACTGTGCATGCTGCCACGACTCCAACGACGGCGTGGCGGAGCCGAGCACCACCGGAATCTGCAGCTGGTGCGCACGCCACACCGCCAGGTCGCGCGCCGAATAGCGCAAGCCTTCCTGCTGCTTGTAGGATGGATCGTGCTCCTCGTCGACCACGATCAGCCGCAGATGCGGCAGCGACGCCAGTACCGCCAGCCGGGTGCCGAGCACGATCGCGGCGTGTCCGCTGTGCGCCGCCAGCCAGTGGCGCGCGCGCTCGCCCTCGGCCAGCCCGCTGTGCAGCGT
>JBAUJK010000294.1:0-7723 GCA_049683695.1 Burkholderiaceae bacterium | reverse complement strand
TCCTTCTTCGGCAGCGTCAGTATCAGCACGCCGTTTTCCAGCCGGGCGTCGGCGCGGTTTTCATCGACTTCGGCGGGCAGTGTGAAGCTGCGGCTGAATCTGCTGATCAGGCGTTCCGAATGCAGCACGTTCTGGCCGTCCTTTTGCGAACTTTCGCGCTTGACTTCGCCTTCGATCGACACCCGCCGGTTGTCCACCGACAGCTTGATGTCTTCCTTGGCGACGCCTGGCATGTCGGCTTCCACCACGAACGCCTGGTCGTTTTCGACGACGTTCATGCGCGGGCTGGAAATGCCGGATTCCTGGTTTTCCCATGGTGCCAGGAATTCTTCGAGCATGTTGTCCATCAGGCGTTCCAGCGGACTGTTGAAGGCAGCCGAGCGCATCGCACGAGATACTGGAAAACCATTGCGTAACACAAGATTCATCATTACCTCCTGTAAAAAGCTCGGGAGTCAGCTCCCAGTGTCTTTTAGATAAGGGATTGGACGCCGATTTCAAGGGATCTAGCGGAACATCCGGCCGAAACGTCCGCGGTCCGGATCGAATTTCGGGTCCGGGCCGTTTTCCAGCTTGCGCACGATGCCGGCATCGTCGAAGTAGACGCTCATCAGTGAATTCCAGACGCCGCTCTCCCTGTACGGGTAGGACCAGACCTCGCGCCGCAGCCGCGGGAAATAGGCGGTTTCGCTGGGCGCGCCGATGGTGCGCAGCACGTCGTCCTTGTTGTCATGGTC
Organism: Burkholderiaceae bacterium; assembly: GCA_049683695.1. Classification (GTDB taxonomy): domain Bacteria; phylum Pseudomonadota; class Gammaproteobacteria; order Burkholderiales; family Burkholderiaceae_D; genus DATJCV01. Next base: position 6,986 of record JBAUJK010000294.1, on the reverse strand, counting down.
GACGCGGATGGTGCCGAATTTTTTCATGGTCAGCACCTGTTCGTAGGACTGCAGCCGGCCGTCGGCATCGAAGCGCGCCATATAGGTTTGCTGGCCCCAGGGGCCGCGCCGGTATTCGAGCAGGTGCTCGCCGTGCGCCAGCGGGTAACGGGCGGTCGGCGCACCGAGGCGTGCGACCAGTTCGGATTCCGATGTGCCGGCAGGCGGCGGCGTGCCGAATCCGGCGCAGCCGGCGAGCAGCAGAATGCAGCCGGCAAGACAACTGCGCGACAGGATTTTCGCCATCGGAAATCGTTGCCGGGAGCGCGGAACGAGCGCTAAATATTTGAGGCGCAAGGGAGTTTCCTATATAATGCGCGGTCTGGTCGATTCGACCAGTTTTTTTGATTGTTGTTCACGATGCAAGGGGTTACGACTCTGTGCATCGCCTGTGAAAGGACATTGTATGTCGATAGAAAAAGCCGCAAAAGCCGCCATCGTTGCGGACAACGCCCGTAGCGCCAACGATACCGGTTCCCCGGAGGTGCAGGTGGCGCTGCTCACCGCCCGCATCAACGAACTCAACGGACACTTCAAGGCGCACGTCAAGGATCACCATTCCCGCCGTGGCCTGATCCGGATGGTCAACCGCCGCAAGAACCTGCTGGCCTACCTGAAGGACAAGGACGCCAATCGGTATCGCGCGCTGATCGAAAAACTCGGTCTGCGCAAGTAATTTTGTTGCGGCCTCTGCACCGGATCTAAGGATGGAATGCCCGCGTCAGGATGCTGACGTGGGCATTTTGCATTTTTATGGTTTGCAACGCCGCCCATCCGTTTCGGGCAATGAGACGGCGAACCGCCGTCTGTGGTGAGGTGAACGGCAGCGCCTGAAAATCTGTCGGTAAAAATAGAAAGGAAACACCATGTTTAATAAAGTCACCAAGACCTTCCAGTACGGTCAGCATCAGGTCACGCTGGAAACCGGTGAAATCGCACGCCAGGCTTCCGGCGCCGTGATGGTGTCGATCGAAGACACCGTCGTGCTGGCGACCGTGGTCGCGCGGAAGGACGCCAAGCCGGGTCAGGACTTCTTCCCGCTGACGGTCGACTACATCGAAAAGACCTACGCCGCCGGCCGCATTCCGGGCGGCTTCTTCAAGCGCGAAGGCCGTCCTTCGGAAAAGGAAACGCTGACTTCGCGCCTGATCGATCGGCCGATCCGCCCGCTGTTCCCGGAAGGCTACATGAATGAAGTCCAGGTCATCATCCACGTGCTGTCGGTCAACCCGGAAATCGACCCCGACATCGCCGCGATGATCGGCGCGTCGGCCGCGCTGGCGGTCTCCGGCGTGCCGTTCAACGGCCCGGTCGGCGCCGCGCGCGTCGGCTACATCGACGGCCAGTACGTGCTGAACCCGACCACGTCGCAGCTGAAGAACTCGGCGCTCGACCTGGTGGTTGCCGGCACCGAAATCGCGGTACTGATGGTCGAATCGGAAGCGCAGCAGCTGTCCGAGGAAGTGATGCTGGGCGCGGTGGTCTACGGCCACGAGCAGATGCAGGCGGTGATCAACGCGATCCACGAACTGGTGCGCGACGGCGGCAAGCCGGAGGTCGAATGGAGCCCGGCGCCGAAGAACGAGGCGCTGATCGCGCGTGTCGCCCACTTCGGCGAAGCCAAGCTGCGCGAAGCCTACCAGACTCGCAACAAGCAGGAGCGCACCAACAAGCTGAAGGACGCGGCGGCCGAAGTCAACGCCGCGCTGGCGGCGGAAGCGGCATCGATCGGCGCCGCCGCACCGGACGCGGTCGAAGTCGGCAACATCCTGTTCGACCTGGAAGCGAAGATCGTGCGCTCGCAGATCCTCGACGGCGAACCGCGCATCGACGGCCGCGACACCCGCACCGTGCGACCGATCTCGATTCGCACCGGCGTGCTGCCGCGCACCCACGGCTCGGCGCTGTTCACCCGCGGCGAAACGCAGGCGCTGGTGGTGGCCACGCTCGGCACCGCGCGCGACGAGCAGAAGATCGACGCGCTGATGGGCGAATACAGCGACCGCTTCATGCTGCACTACAACATGCCGCCGTTCGCCACTGGCGAAACCGGCCGCGTCGGCACGCCGAAGCGCCGCGAAATCGGCCACGGCCGGCTGGCCAAGCGCGCGCTGCAGGCGGCGCTGCCGGCGCCGGAGGAATTCAGCTATTCGGTGCGGCTGGTGTCGGAAATCACCGAATCCAACGGTTCGTCGTCGATGGCTTCGGTGTGCGGCGGCTGCCTGGCGCTGATGGACGCCGGCGTGCCGGTGACCGCGCACGTGGCCGGCATCGCGATGGGCCTGATCAAGGAAGGCAACAAGTTTGCTGTGCTGACCGACATCCTGGGCGATGAAGATCACCTGGGCGACATGGACTTCAAGGTGGCCGGCACCGCCAACGGCATTACCGCGCTGCAGATGGACATCAAGATCCAGGGCATCACCAAGGAAATCATGCAGGTGGCGCTGGCGCAGGCCAAGGAAGGCCGCATCCACATCCTGGGCAAGATGCAGGAAGCCGTGCCGCACGGCAAGACCGAGCTGTCGGACTTCGCGCCGCGCCTGATCACCATCAAGATCCATCCGGAAAAGATCCGCGACGTGATCGGCAAGGGTGGCGCCGTGATCCGCGCATTGACCGAGGAAACCGGCACCCAGATCGACATTTCCGATGAAGGCGTGGTGACCATTGCGTCGGTCGACGCCGGCGCCGGCCAGGAAGCCAAGCGCCGCATCGAGGAGCTGACGGCGTCGGTCGAGGTCGGCAAGACCTACGACGGCACCGTGCTCAAGTTGCTCGACTTTGGCGCCATCGTGCAGGTGCTGCCCGGCAAGGACGGCCTGCTGCACATCAGCCAGATCGCCAACGAGCGCGTCAATGCGGTCGCGGACTACCTGAAGGAAGGCCAGCAGGTCCGCGTCAAGGTTCTGGAAACCGACGACCGCGGCCGCCTGAAGCTGTCGATGAAGGCGGTGGCGGCGGAAGAGGGCGGCGCCGCGTCGCACGCCGAGTAATCCGCGCCTGCCGCCCCGCTTGCCGGGGCAGCCGCCGAAGCCGTCCGACCAGCGCGTCGGGCGGCTTTTTTGTTGGCCGCGTCGGGCGGCGGGCGGAACCGTATCTTCTTAATACTTGCGCCAGTATTTTGGAGGCTGCAGGTATCATCTGCGGAATCGGCCATTTTTTCGGCATACTCCTCATGTTGCCGTTTTCCGCCGAACTGTCGGTCGGCGCCGTGGCCGGCGCGGCGTACGCCGGCCGGTGCGGCGCCGCCTTAGCAGTTACCATAGCGCTCATGCCGGCGCCGCAGTGCGCCGGCTCCCATCCTGCCGGCCCGGCGCCGGCCCAGCGGAGCGTTCATGACCCATATCGTTATCATCGGTTGCGGCTTCGGCGGCCTGGCGGCGGCGCGCGAGCTGGCCGGCGCCGACGTCCGCGTCACGCTGATCGATCGCAGCAACCACCATCTGTTCCAGCCGCTGTTGTACCAGGTCGCCACCGCCGGCCTGTCGGCGCCGGCGATCGCGGCGCCGATCCGGCACATCCTGGCCGGCCAGCGCAACCTGACCACGCTGATGGCTTGCGTCGCCGACATCGATGCGCGGCGCCGCTGCGTGCTGCTGGAGGACGGCGCCGAGATCGGCTACGACTACCTGATCGTTGCCGCCGGCTCGACCCACAGCTACTTCGGCCACGACGACTGGGCGCAGCACGCACCGCCGCTGAAGACGCTGGAAGACGCGTTCGAAATCCGCAAGCGCACGCTGATGGCGTTCGAGCGTGCAGAACGCGAAACCGACGAGGCGCGCCGCACCGCCTGGCTGACCTTCGCCGTGATCGGCGCCGGCGCCACCGGTGTCGAAATGGCCGGTACGCTGGCCGAGATCGGTCGCCACACGCTGCGCGGCGAATTCCGCCACATCGATTCGCGCCACGCGCGGGTGGTGCTGCTGGAAGGATCTGACCGGGTGCTGCCGCCGTATCCACCGGACCTGTCGGCCAAGGCGCAGGCGCAGTTGCAGCGGCTCGGCGTCGAGGTGCGCACCGGCTGCCGCGTCAGCGCGATCGATGCCGATGGCGTCACGTTTGCCGGGCCGGATGGCGAGGAGCGTCTGCCGACCCGCACCGTGGTCTGGTCGGCCGGCGTCGCCGCCTCGCCGCTGGGCCAGGCGCTGGCCGCACATGGCGGCGCCCGGCTCGACCGCGGCGGCCGCGTGCAGGTGCAGCAGGACCTGTCGCTGGCGGCGTATCCGGAAGTGTTCGTGATCGGCGACCTGGCGGCCGTCTCCAGCGATGGCAAGCCGGTGCCGGGCGTGTCGCCGGCGGCCAAGCAGATGGGCCGCACCGCGGCACGCAACATCCTGCGGCGCATGAAGGGCGAGGCGGCGCTGCCGTTCCGCTACCGCGACTACGGCTCGCTGGCGACGATCGGCCGCAAGGCGGCGGTGGCGATGGTCGGCCGCTTCAAGTTTTCCGGCTACCCGGCCTGGCTGTTCTGGCTGTTCGTCCACCTGTATTTCCTGATCGGCTTTCGCAACCGGCTGATGGTAATGACCGACTGGGCCTGGGCCTACCTCACGTTCGAGCGCAATGCGCGCATCATCAGCGACGTCGACCATGCGCCGCCGCCGATGCCGAAACCGGATCCGATTCACCCCACTTCCTGAAGGAATTCGCGATGAAAGCAGTTGAAATCACCCAGTACGGCGCGCCCGAAGTGCTGCAAGCGTGCGAACGGCCGATGCCGACCTGTGGGCCGGGCGAAGTGCTGATCCGCGTGCACGCGGCCGGCGTCAACCGGCCCGATGTGCTGCAACGCCGAGGCCACTATCCGGTGCCGCCCGGCGCCTCCGATCTGCCCGGGCTGGAAATCGCCGGCGAAATCGTCGATGGCGACCTGGAAGGCAGCGGCTGGCGCATCGGCGATCGCGTGTGCGCGCTAGTGCAGGGCGGCGGCTACGCCGAATACTGCGCGGCGCCGGCGGCCCAGTGCCTGCCGCTGCCGGCCGGGCTCGACATGGTGCAGGCGGCGTCGCTGCCGGAAACCTATTTCACGGTCTGGAGCAACGTGTTCGACCGCGCCCGCCTGTCCGGTGCCGAAACCCTGCTGGTGCAGGGCGGCAGTTCCGGCATCGGCGTCGCGGCGATCCAGATCGCCACCGCGCTCGGCCATCGGGTATTCGCCACCGCCGGTTCCGACGAAAAATGCCACGCCTGCGAGGCACTCGGCGCCGAGCGTGCCATCAACTACCGCAAAGAGGACTTCGTCGCGGTGGTCAAGGCCGCCACCGGCGGCGCCGGCGTCGACGTCATCCTCGACATGGTGGCTGGCGACTACGTGCCGCGCGAGCTCGATTGCCTGGCCGACGACGGCCGGCTGGCGCTGATCGCGCTGCTGGGCGGCGCGCGGACGACCGTCGATCTCGGCCAGGTGCTGCGGCGGCGCCTGAGCATTTCCGGCTCCACGCTGCGCCCGCGCCCGGTGGCGTTCAAGGCTGCCATCGCCAGCCAACTGCGGCAGCGGGTATGGCCGCTGCTGGAAGCCGGCCGGATCAAGCCGGTGATCTACCGCAGCTTTCCGCTGGAGCAGGCGGCACAGGCGCATGCGCTGATGGAAAGCAGCGAGCACGTCGGCAAGATCGTCCTGACGGTTTCATAGACTGGCAGGAGTATTTCTGAAGCCGCTGGCAGGGCGCCCGGGATAAGCCAGTTTTTTGGCATACTCCCGTTTCTCCATTTTTCCCAACTGCGACTTCGTGCGCCCGCCGCGTCGTCATCGCAAAATCCGTCGAAAGCGCGGTTTGACCGTGCTTGCTGCGGCGCGATAGAATGCCGGGTTAGCAAATCGGTAGGGTCCTATGCGTCGCAAACTGATCGTCGGCAACTGGAAAATGAATGGCAGCCTCGGCGCCAACGCCGCGCTGCTGGCCGGCATCAAGGCCGGCGCGGCCGGCGCCTGCGAGCTCGCGGTATGCGCGCCGGCACCGTATCTGGCGCAATGCCAGGCGGAGCTGGCCGATAGCCCGATCGGCTGGGGCGCGCAGGATGTGTCGGCGCACGAAGCCGGCGCCTATACCGGCGAAGTGGCGGCCTCCATGCTGTGCGACTTCGGCTGCCGTTACGTGATCGTCGGCCATTCCGAACGGCGCGCCTATCACGGTGAAAGCGACCAGGCGGTGGCGCAAAAGGCGGCACGCGCGGCGCAGGCCGGGTTGGTGCCGATCGTCTGCGTCGGCGAAACGCTGGAACAGCGCGAAGCCGGCCAGACCGCCGCCGTGGTCGGCCGCCAACTGGCCGCGGTACTGGAGCTGTTCGATGCCGCTGCGCTGGCGCACATCGTGGTTGCCTACGAGCCGGTGTGGGCGATCGGCACCGGCAAGACCGCCACCCCCGCAATGGCGCAGGAAGTGCATGCGGCACTGCGCGCGCAACTGGCGCGCAGGGATGCTACTGCTGCGATGCGGGTACGCATCCTGTACGGCGGCAGCATGAAGCCCGACAATGCTGCGCAGTTGCTGGCTATGGCCGACATCGACGGCGGCCTGATCGGCGGTGCCGCGCTGAAGGCGGCCGATTTCCTGGCGATCGCGCAGGCGGCCCCGGCCCGCAACGATTAACTCCAAAAGACCGAAAGATTTTCTTCATGAACCATTTGCTTACCTTTATCGTCGTGATCCAGGTGATCTCGGCGCTGGTCATCATCGGCCTCGTGCTTCTGCAGCACGGCAAGGGTGCCGACATGGGTGCCGCCTTCGGCTCGGGTGCTTCAGGCAGCCTGTTCGGTGCTTCCGGCTCGTCCAATTTTCTGTCCAAGTTCACCGCGATCGCTGCCGCCATTTTTTTCGCCGCGACGCTGGCGCTGGCGTTCTACGGCGGCCCGCGCACCCATGCCGGCGGCGGCGTGATGGAAAGCCTGCCGACGCCGGCCGCGCCGACGGCTCCCGCGCCGGCCACGACCGAACCGGCAC
>JBAUJK010000293.1:0-1576 GCA_049683695.1 Burkholderiaceae bacterium | reverse complement strand
CGGGTCGTACAGCAGGCCGATGTCGGCGTCGCGCGGGTCGCCGTCCAGCTCCGGCGTGAAGCTGTGGCAGGACACGTGCACCACGCGCCGGCCGCCGGCGATGGCTGCGACGATGCACCGCTGCAGCGCGTCGCGGTACGGTCGATAGTACGCGTCGAAAATCTCGCGGCGTTGTGCCGGCGCAAGCGCGCGGGTCGCCGCCGAATACAGCCGCGGGTGGCCGGGCGAGCGGTTCAGGTCGATCAGTAGGCGGCTGACGGTGGCCGCCTGCAGCGGCGCGCCGAGGTGGGTTGCCATCTCGCGCGCCAGCGCCAGTGCGCCGGCGTCGTAGCCGCGATGGCTGTCCAGCACCGGTTGCCAGCCGTGAAACAGCGGCCGGTAGCGCGCCGGAATCCGGTTGCCGCCGTGTTCGCAGCTGACGACCAGCAACGGCCCGGCATCTGCCGCAAGCGGCGTGGTGGTGGCGCCGGCAACCGGCACAACCTCGTCCATCGTCGCGCCGGTCCGCAGTGAATTTTCGGTATTGTGGGAGTATGCCGAAAAATCGGCCGATTCCGGGTGTATCGCCTGCGGCTTTGAAAATACTGCGCGGGGTATTTTCATGGCGTAAATTGCTTTCCCTGTTGCAGGCAATCGCACAACTCGCTCCAGACCGCGCGCAGATGCGGGCGCCGCAGGTCGCCATCCAGGGCGCGCAGCAGCCGTTGCGCCAGCGTGCCTTCGCACACGATGGTGTCCAGCAGCGCCCGTGCGTCGGGCGGCAGGTCGTGCGCCGGGATGCGCTCCAGCAAGTGCTGCCACAGTTCGAAGGCGACAGCGCGTGGCGCCGGGAAATCCCACAGCGCCAGGTAGCCGGCGTCGTCGATAGCCGCGTCGCCGCCGGCGCGCACGCAGGCGTCGAATACGCGCGCCAGCCGTTCGGTGGCGAAGCCGGCATGCTCGACGGCGGCGCCGCGATACAGCCATTGCGCCAGCGCCACCACGGCGGCGGCGATGGCGACGTCGGCCTGCGGGCATTCCTGCATGTCGAGCACGCGCACCTCGATCGCATTGCGCTCGAAGCGGGCGATGGCGCCGCGCGAATTCAGCCATTCGTGGCGCAGCACGCGCCGCGGGTCGACCGGCGCGATGGCGTCGTACATCGGCTGCAGGATGTGCGCGCGGTAGTCGGCGCTGCCGGTCACCGGCTCCGGGATCAGCGCGCCGGTGATCGCCGGGAAGGCGTCGGCGTTGTGCCGGTAGACCTGCATCCGGGTATCGGCGCAGCCGCTGGCGGCGCCGTCGGCGACCGGCGAGCTGGCCGCCAGCGCCGGCAGGATCGGCAGCAACAGCCGCAGCGCCGCGTGCAGCCGCGCGAATTCGGCGTCGCTGGAAAACGGCAGGTTCACGTGCATGCTCTGCAGGTTGGCCCAGCCGTGATGGCGGCAGTCGAAGATGCGGTGGTAGGCCTGGTAGATCTCGGTCTGGCCGTGCGGCCATAGCCGCGTCTCGGCGACCGGCGCCATCCACGGATGCATCGCGCCCGGCATCAGCCGCTCGCCGGCGGGCGCCAGCACGGCGTTCATCGCCCGTACCT
>JBAUJK010000292.1:0-5958 GCA_049683695.1 Burkholderiaceae bacterium | reverse complement strand
TACGGCACCATCATCGACGGCGCACCGAATGCCGCCGGCGCCGACCAGGCCAACGTCTGCATCTTCGCCGACCGTGAGGTGGATCGTTCGCCGACCGGCACCGGCACTTCCGGCCGCGCCGCGCAGCGGTACCTGCGCGGCCGGCTGGCGCTGGACCAGCCGTTCGTCAACGACAGCATCGTCGGTAGCCGCTTTACGGTGCGGGTGACGGCGCCGGCCAGGGTCGGCGAATTCGACGCCGCGCAAACCGAGGTGTCCGGCTTTGCCCACATCATGGGTATGAACCAGTGGCTGCTGGAAGAAACCGATCCGTTCCCGACCGGTTTCTTCTTACGCTAGGGCCGCTGCGGTCCGGCCGGCCTGCACCTGCTGCGACGCTGCCGTGGTGGCGGGCGCCGGCCGCAGCTGCTCATTCCGATTTCCCTGCGTAACCTAAAGTCACACTCCGCCGCACCCGATCGGTGGATAATCGGGCTGGACGCGCGTGGCATTGGGCGCGTCCGCCAGACCTCAAGTCTTTTTATCGGAAACTGCAATGCCCGACCATCCGCCCCCATTTTCCGCCGCCGGCAGCACCGGTGCCTGCGAACGGTTTTTGCAAGGGATCGATGCCGACAGCGATTTGCCGGCGCTCGGCAGCGCGGTCGCGCGCGTCGTGCAGCTGGCGTCGTCGGACAATGAAGCGGTCCACAACCTGACCTATTTCGTGTTGTCCGACGTATCGCTGACGCAAAAGATCCTGCGTCTGGCGAATACCTCGATGTATCGCACCGTCACCGGCGGCAAGCCGGTCACGACCGTCTCGCGCGCGATCTTCCTGCTCGGCTTCGACACCATCAAGACCACCGCGCTGGCGCTGCTGCTGGTGGAAGGCTTCGCCCGCGGCGCGCATGCCGCCAGCGTGCGCGCCGAACTGGCGCAGGCGCTGTACGCCAGCGTCATCGGCAGGGAAGTGGCGCGCCGCAGCCCGTACCAGAATTCGGAAGAGGCGGCGATCGCCGCGCTGTTCAAGAACCTCGGGCGGCTGCTGGTGGCGGCGCACGCGCACGACCTGTACCAGGCGATCGCGGCGCTGGTCGAGGCCGGCGACCACAGCGAGGCGCAGGCCGCACAGGAAGTGCTGGGCTGCCGGCTGGAACCGCTGGCGGAAACCGTGCTGCGCGCCTGGGACATGCCCGACAGCATCGTGCGCGCGCTGGCGCCGTTGCCGGCGCGCAGCCTGCGGCCAGCGGCGAACCGGCAGGAATGGATGCAGCAGGTGGCCGCCTTTTCCGCCGAATCGGCGGCGCTGTTGACCGACGGCGCCGGCGGCACGGTGCGGCAGCCGTTGTTGCTGGCCCGTTATGGCGCCGCGCTGAACCTGGATGCGGAAAAGCTCGATCTGCTGTTCGACCGCGCCGCCGATGAAATCCGCAGCCTTCTGGATGGCGTCGACCTGGCGCGGTCGGTGGCGCCGGCCGTGGCCGCCGCACCCGCCGGACTGCCGGGCGACCTGCTGATGGCGCCGGCGGAAGATGCGACGGCGCCGAAGGGCGGCTGCCACGCCAGCGGCAAGCCGCTCAACGCCCGCGAGCGGCTGCTCGGCGGCGTGCAGGATGCGACGCAAATGATGGCTTCCGGCCGCTGCCGCAGCAACGAGTTGATCCTGCTAGTGCTGGAGACGCTGTACCACAGCATGGGCTTTCGCTTCGCGACGGTGGCGGTGAAGGACCCGAAGAGCGGCCAGTTCCGCGCCCGCATCGCGATCGGCGAGCAGCACGCGGCGCGCAAGGCGGGCTTCGTGTTTCCGGTCGCCAGCGGCCGCGACTTGTTCCACCTGGCGCTGGAAAACGATGCCGACCTGATGATTTCGGATGCGGCGGCGGCCAATATCCGCGACCTGATCCCATCGTGGCATCGGGCGCTGCTGGCGCAGGCCGGCAGCTTCATCGTGCTGCCGCTGGTGGTGCAGAAAATGCCGTTCGGCCTGTTCTATGCCGATCGCGCGCAGCCGGCACCGGAAGGGGTGCCGGCCGACGAAGCGGCGCTGATCAAGATCCTGAAGGGGCAGGTGCTGGCGGCGCTGAGCCAGGGCTGAGCGGAAAGCGGACGGGCAGCGCCGGCGCCGACCCGCCGCCGGGATTGCTCCGGCAAGGCGATGCATGGCTGCTGCGTCGATGCACCTGACCGCCCCGCCTGGCCGCTTGCCGCGACGCGGCAACGATACAAACCGACTGCCAGAATCGGCCTTCACCGGTTTATGGGAGTATCGTCTAAATTCGCAGCAATTTCGCCCGGCACAGGCGATCATTCATGGGAGTATATGCCGCGTCCGGCGGACGTCGGTTCACCGGTACGCGCGCTGCCGCACCCATTTGGTGGCGATCCATTTCTCGCCGCGCGCCACCGGATCGCCGCCGTGGTAGGTGCGCGGATCGAGGTTGCCGGCGGAATCGCAGTAGGAAAAATAGACCGCGCTGCCCGGCTCCGGCGCCACCGTCAGGCCGACCGCCGGGAACGCGGTGCCGCCGCCGTCGTCGACCCGGTTCAGGTAGATCACCAGGGTCGCGGTGCGCTGGCCGCCGCGCGCGATGTGCGGCGCGCTGCCCGGCTGCTCGGGCGGGAAGTAATCGTAGTGCGGCCGGTATTCGCCGCCGACCTGGTAATTGAGGATCTGCAGGCCCTCGCCGTTTTCCACCGGCACCTGCATCAGCGCCGCAATGCGGGCATCGAGGCGGGCGATGAACGGCGTTTCGTTGAGGCCGAAGAAGGTGCCGCTGCTGGTGCGGTGTTCATGCACTTCGGTACGGCCGGTGGCCTCGTCCACCGTGGTCGAGCGCGCCAGCTTGCTGCGCGACAGTTCGATCAGCTCGGCGCATTCGTCGGTGCTCAGCACGTTGTCCAGCACGACGATTTTCGGCGCTTGCAGCCGCAGCCGGACGCCGATCCGATGGCCGCCAATCTCGATCACGTTGCCGGGCGGCGGGCCGCCGGCCTCGATCCGGTAGCCGGAACCGGACGCGGCCGCCGGCGCCGCTGCCGGCCTCGACTGGCCGGGCAGGCGGCTGATGACTTCGCGCTCGGCCTCGGCGCGGGTGAAACGGTGCTGCAGCAGCGTGTCGATCAGTCTTTGCGGCCGCACGCCGCGCGCGATGTTTTCCTCGATCCACGCAATCCATTCGGGTGCCATCGGACCTCCTTGTGCGGATTTGGGCGCCGCGACGGGTGATCGCAAGGCGTTGCCAAAAGCGCGCCGGCGCGCCGCTGTGCGTGGCGACGCTAGTCGCCGCCGTCCTGCAGCCGGTTCATGGTGTCGATCGCCAGCGTCGCGTGCGCATAGGCGGCGCCGGCGCGCATTTCAGCCGCGACCCAGATCGCTTCCATGATTTCCTGCTGCGTGTTGCCGGCCTTTAATGCCAGCTCGGTATGGCCGCGGATGCAGTACGGGCATTGCGTTACGTGCGCGGCGGCGACCGCGATCAGCTGCTTGGTCTTGTTCGGCAGCGCGCCGTCGGCGAACACGCGGGCGGAAAAGGTCTTGAACGCGGTCTGGATCTCGGGCGTCAGCTCGGCGCGCTGGCGCGCGGTGTCACGGGTCAATGGCGGGTACATCGGGTGGTCCATGCCTGGGCTCCTTGAAGAGGCCGGCGTGGCGGCGTGCGGCGCCGGCGGATGGGATGGTCATCAATATACGCCTTTCGCAGCGATGTGGATTCGACCGGCCGGAACAGGCTGCTGCAGCGGAGCCAGTGGTATATTGCGAGGCTGAATTTTTGCTTCGCACGCATCGCGCCTCGCGCGCCCCATCCTCGCCGCTGCCGTTCCCGACCGCCCGCCGCCGCCTTTTCGACCAGCTCCATGTTCGACAAACTGTTACGCAAATATTCCTCCGAATCCGATCCGGTCGCACTGTTGACCGCGCTGGTGGCGGCGATCCGGCCGCGCCGCGCCGGCAACGTGGCGCAGGCGACGCGCCGGCTGCGCGCGCTGACCGACCTGCTGGCGGCGGACGACGAATGCCGCGCGCTCGTGCGCGCGGCGATCGTCAATCTGGTCGGCCATCGGCGCCATCTACTGCTGTACGTGGAAAGCGGCATCCTGCCGAACTCCGGGTTTTTCTCGGAGACCGCGCGCCGCGTCAACCACAAGCTGCTGCCGGAAGAGATCGACCCGACCTATCTGCGCGACGCGGTGCGGCAAATCTTCGGCAAACCGGGCGACGCGCTGTGGGTCAAGCGGCTGGCCGGCTCGACCTGGCTCGGGCTGTTCGCGGCGCTGCGCTTCGACGACGATGAAGAGTTTGGCCAGCACACGCTGCCGTACGCGATCGGCCAGCTGCTGGAGGCGCTGCAGGTGCTGTCGTTCCACATCTCGGCGATCGGGCTCGACCCGGAACTGATCCACGTCGACCCGCGGCTGGAAAACGTCGATTCCGCCTTCCTGTCGCAAAACGAAACCACGCGCGACTACGTCGCCGCCTATGCCGCCTGGTGGGCCGATCCCGAGGCGCCGTGGCCGAACAGCGTCCGGCTCGAAGTCCAGCTCGGCCAGTGCCGCGAGGTGATCCGCCGCATCCGCGCGCACGCCGCCGAGCACGGCACCAGCGTGCGCCTGACCTTCACGCTGGAGCGGCTGCGCCAGCACCTGAACCGCAGCGAGGAGCTGCTGGAACTGCTCGGCTCGATGGGCAAGAGCCGCACGCTGGCGGCGGCCGGGCCGGCCCTGGCCAAGCTGTTCGCGCAGCTGGTGGCGGCCGAATGCCGGCGTAACAACCTGCGGCACTACTGGCGCCAGAACATTTCGCTCCTGGCGATGCGCATCACCGAAAACGCCAAGCGCACCGGCGAGCACTACATCACCGAACGGCGCGACGATTATTTCGCGCTGCTGCGCTCGGCGCTCGGGGCCGGTTTCATCATCGCCTTCATGGCCGCGATCAAGATCCTGATGGGCAAGCTGCACGCCGCGCCCCTGGTGGAAGGGCTGATGTACTGCCTGAACTATGGCCTCGGCTTCGTGCTGATCCACATGCTGCACTTCACGGTCGCCACCAAGCAGCCGGCGATGACCGCCAACGCGCTGGCCGCCAGCATCCAGGACACCGGCAACGGCGGCAAGAGCCTGGACGACCTGACCACGCTGATCGCGCGCACGACACGCAGCCAGCTGGCGGCGATCTTCGGCAACATGATACTGACGGTGCCGACCGCGATCGCCATCGGGCTCGGCTGGTACTACCTGTCCGGCCACCATTTCGTCGATACCGCGAAGGCGGCGACGATGCTGAAGGACATCGATCCGTTCTCCAGCGGTGCGTTCTTCTTCGCGATGAACGCCGGCTTCTGCCTGTTCCTGTCCGGCCTGATCGCCGGCTACTACGACAACGCCGCCGCCTACAACCGCATCCCGCAGCGGCTGCTGCAGCTGAACTGGCCGCGCCGGCTGTTCGGCGAGGCGCGCATGCGGCGCTTCGCTGCCTACATCGACCGCAATCTGGGCGCCCTGGCCGGGAATTTCTATTTCGGCTTCCTGCTCGGCGGCATGTCGACTTTCGGCCTGTTGATCGGGCTGCCGATCGACATCCGCCACATTACCTTCTCCGCCACCAACGTCGCCTATGCGCTGGTCGCCTTCGACTTCGAGCCGGACCGGCACATGCTGCTGATGGGTGTATTCGGCGTGGCGGTGATCGGCCTGACCAACCTGGTGGTCAGCTTCGCGCTGGCGCTGCTGGTGGCGCTGCGCGCGCGCGGCGTGACGGCGCTGCAGGGTACCGGCCTGGTCGGCAAGGTGCTGCACCGGCTGCTGCTGCAGCCGCGCCAGTTCCTGCTGCCGCCACGGCGGGAGAAGGCGGGAGTATCCGCCAATTTATGAGCATTGACGCCCGATATTGAGCAAGATATCTTGGAGTATGTGAGTCCTGCGGGACTCACTGGCTGCCGCTATAGCAGCCGACAGCCTTTCCACGCACCGCTGCCG
>JBAUJK010000291.1:0-2495 GCA_049683695.1 Burkholderiaceae bacterium | reverse complement strand
GCGCAGCACCGACAGCCGGCTGGCCGCGCGCGCCGCCACCAGGTGGCGCGGCACTTCGGCGAAGACTTCGGCGCCGAAACCCTGGCCGGCCGCCAGCCGCCAGCGGGCGCCGCCGTCGGCGGCCAGCAGTTCGGCTTCGCCGTCCAGGATCCAGTAGTAGTCGTCGGCGGCGGCGCCGGCCTGAAACAGCTCGGCGCCGGGCTCGAACTGGCACTGCCGGGTGCCCGACAGCAGGCGCGCCAGCTCCAGCGGCGTGCAGGAAGCGAGCAGCGGATGGCGGCGGAGAGCGGCGGCGATCGAAGCCTGCATGGGCGGCGCAGCGGCTGGAGAAGGAGCGCCTATGGTAATCGAATTGCCGCGCGTCAAAAAGAAAGCGCAACGGCGGCGCCGGTCTGGCTCCGCCATTTCCCTACAGAGTTTTGGGGGTATATGGATTTTTACAAGGATTTACACCCGGCCTGAGCCGGCCATGCCGGGAGTATGCTGCCAGAGCAGATCCGGCCTGACCTGACTTGCCGATGCCGGCCGCCTTGCCCCCGGCACAGCGTTGCGTCTCCTTGCCGTAGCCCCGCGACGGCGCGTCGCCGCGCCATGTGCCAGAGGCAATCCGCCTCGGCCTCGACCAGCCAGTCAGACCGAATCTGCTCTAGGAATACATCGCTTCGGAAACGTAGGTGATGATGCCGATCAGCACTACCACCAGCGCCAGCACGATCAACAGGCGGCCGAAGCGCGGCGTGCCTTCGCTGCCGGTGGTCGGCTGTTCGTCGGGGTGGTGCATCGGATTGTCGGGGTCGTGCTCGCTCACGGCGTCTTTCTCCGTCACGGAATCAGGATGGTGGAACCGGTGGTCTTGCGCGCTTCCAGGTCGCGGTGCGCCTGAGCCACGTCGGCCAGCGCATAGCGCTGGTTGATCTCGATCTTGATCTTGCCGCCTTCCACCATGCCGAACAGGTCGGCCGCCATCTCTTCCAGGTCGGCGCGCCTGGCGGTATAGGTAAACAGCGTCGGCCTTGTCACGAACAGCGAGCCGCGCGAGGCCAGCTCCTGCAGGCCGAACGGCGGCACCGGGCCGGACGCGCTGCCGAACGACACCATCATGCCGAGCGGCGCCAGGCAGTCGAGCGAGCCGGTGAAGGTGTCCTTGCCGATCGAGTCGTACACCACCGGTACGCCGCGGCCCTCGGTGATTTCCTTCACGCGCTCGACGAAGTTTTCCTTGTTGTAATTGATCGTGTGGGCACAGCCATGCGCCTTGGCCAGCGCCGCCTTCTCGTCCGAGCCGACGGTACCGATCATCGTCACGCCGAGCGCGCGCGCCCACTGGCAGGCAATGAGGCCAACGCCGCCGGCAGCCGCGTGGAACAGGATCGTCTCGCCGCCGCGCAGGTGGAAGGTGCGGCGGAACAGGTATTGCACCGTCAAGCCCTGCAGCATCATCGCCGCCGCCGTGTCGAAACCGATCGAGCGCGGCAGCTTGACCAGCTGCGCGGCCGGCATCACGCGCGCCTCGGCATAGGCGCCGGGCGGCTGGCAGGCGTAGGCGATGCGGTCGCCCGGCTGCAGGTGGGTGACGCCTTCGCCGACCGCCTCGACCACGCCGGCGCCTTCCATGCCGAGGCCGGCCGGCAGCGCCTGCGGATACAGGCCGTTGCGGAAATAGACATCGATATAGTTGAGGCCGCAGGCATGGTTGCGCACGCGCGCCTGGCCCGGGCCCGGCTCGCCGACCTCGACGTCGACGTATTCCATCACTTCCGGGCCGCCGGTTTTCTGCATCCTGATTGCCTTGACCATCTCTGTCTCCTTCTGCTGATCGGTGGAAATTGGGAAAAGACGAAGCGCCGCGCTAGAACGTGCCCGGATAGGCGCCGCCGTCCAGCAGCAGGTTCTGTCCGGTCAGGTAGCCGGCCTGCGCGCTGCAGATGAAGGCGCAGAAGGCGCCGAACTCGGCGGCGCTGCCGAAGCGCCGCGCCGGGATGGCGCGCAGCCGCGCGGCGCGTGCGTCGTCCTCGCTCTGGTTGTTGGTGCGGGCGCCGGCGGCGATGGTGGCGGCCAGCCGCTCGGTGTCGAAGGCGCCCGGCAGCAGGTTGTTGATGGTGACGTTGTGCGCGACCGTCTTGCGCGCCAGCCCGGCGACGAAGCCGGTCAGGCCGGAGCGAGCGCCGTTGGACAGTCCGAGGATGTCGATCGGCGCCTTCACCGCGCCCGAGGTGATATTGACGATGCGGCCGAAGCGGCGCTCGATCATGCCGTCGACGGTGGCCTTGATCAGCTCGATCGGCGTCAGCATGTTGGCGTCCAGCGCGGCGATCCAGTCGGCGCGGCTCCATTCGCGGAAATCGCCCGGCTTCGGTCCGGCGGCGTTGGTGACCAGGATGTCCGGCCGCGGACAAGCGGCCAGCGCCTGCGCGCGGCCGTCGGCGCTAGTGATGTCGGCGGCCACGGTCGCCACCGTGCCGCCGGCGCGCCGGATGTCGTCGGCGGTGCGCTCG
>JBAUJK010000290.1:0-17707 GCA_049683695.1 Burkholderiaceae bacterium | reverse complement strand
CTTCCAGATCTCGCTGCGGCCGGAGCGGCTGGCGGCGCGCGGCATCACGCTGCCGACCATCTACACGCAGGCGGCACGCGCTTCACACACGCTGTACCTGCGGTCCGACGCGCAGCGCCGGTAATCTCCTATACTCCCTGTATTGCCTTGTTATGCCGGGCATATTCCCTGCGAAAAAACCATATACCCCCTTTATTTATCGGCTTCCTCCTGATCCAGCTTCAATTCGATCTGGCGCGGCACGCCGTTCGGTCCCGGGAAATCGGCGAAGGCGGCGCGGATCATCGCCGGCATCACCGCCGGCAGCGAGCCGATCCGGCCCTCGCTTCTGACCCGCACCTGGTACAGCTGGCGGCCGTCGGTGGCACGGGTGATGGTGATGTCGAGCCGGCGCGTGTAGACGCGGTAGCTGGTCTCGCGCTGCTGCACCACCGGCTGGTACCAGAATGGATCGTAGAACGGCCCGTAATAGCCGAAGCGGCCCCAGTACGGACCATAGAACGGCGGCGGCCCGAACCAGTACGGATCGATCACCACCGGCTCGATGGTGCGCACGTCGCGGCTGTCGATGCCGTAGTCGAGCGCCACCTTCAGCCGCGGCGCCTTGCCGGCGGCGTCGGTAAAGCCCAGCCGCAGCAGTTGCGCGCGCACCAGTTCCTGGTAGCGCCGGTATTCGAGATCGTTGTCCTGCGTCGTTCCGGGCGCGAACGCGAACGACTTGTCCGGCAGGTCCTGCGGCCAGTCGTTGAACGCAGTCACCTCGTTCTGAATCGTGGTCGCGCAGCCGCCCAGCAGCAGGACGGCGGCAAAAAGCGGCAGCATCCAGCGACGCATCGCATCCTCCGCAAACCGGGCGCCGGCGCAGGGGCGGCCCGGCGGCCGGTTGGTTGGTAAAATCGGCGTTTGCCCCACATCGTCATTATCTTCCGCTTTGGCCGATCCCATGCGCACCGACACTCCCACCATCATCCATCGCAAGGACTATGCCGCGCCCGCCTACCTGGTGGACACGGTCGAACTGGGTTTCGACCTCGACCCGGTCGCCACCCGCGTCGCCAGCCGCCTGACGCTGCGCCGCAATCCGGCCGCTGGCGCCGACGCGCCGCTGACGCTGTGCGGTGAAGCGCTGGAGCTGGTGGCTCTGCGCATGAACGGCAAGCCGGTGCCCAAGCGGGCCTGGCGGCTGGACGGCGGCACGCTGCAGATCGCCGACACGCCGGCGCAGCTGACGCTGGATATCGAGACCGTCACCCATCCTGACCGGAATTCCTCGCTGATGGGGCTGTACGTTTCCAACGGCAACTTCTTCACCCAGTGCGAAGCCGAAGGCTTCCGCAAGATCACCTATTTCCCGGACCGCCCGGACGTGATGGCGAAATACACGGTGATGCTGCGCGCCGACAAGAAGAAATATCCGGTGCTGCTGTCCAACGGCAACCTGGTCGAGCAGGGCGACCTCGGCGACGGCCGCCACTACGCCAAGTGGGAAGACCCGTTCAAGAAACCGTCCTATCTGTTCGCGCTGGTGGCCGGCGACCTGGTGTGCCAGGAAGAACGATTCCGCCTGCAATCCGGGCGCGAAGTGCTGCTGCAGGTGTGGGTCGAGGAGGGCAACCTGGACAAGACCCAGCACGCGATGGATTCGCTGAAGAACAGCATCCGTTGGGACGAAGAGCGCTTCGGGCTGGAGCTGGACCTCGACCGCTTCATGATCGTCGCCGTCGGCGACTTCAACATGGGCGCGATGGAAAACAAGGGCCTGAACATCTTCAACACCAAGTACGTGCTGGCCAACCCGAGGATCGCCACCGACGCCGACTACGCCGGCATCGAATCGGTGGTCGGCCACGAATATTTCCACAACTGGACCGGCAACCGCGTCACCTGCCGCGACTGGTTCCAGCTGTCGCTGAAGGAAGGCCTGACGGTGTTCCGCGACCAGGAATTTTCCGCCGACATGGCCGGCAGCGAATCCGGCCGCGCGGTCAAGCGCATCGACGACGTACGCGTGCTGCGGCAGGCGCAGTTCCCGGAAGACGCCGGACCGATGGCGCACCCGGTGCGGCCCGACTCCTATGCCGAGATCAACAATTTCTATACCGTCACCGTGTATGAGAAGGGCGCCGAAGTGGTGCGGATGGTCCAGACGCTGCTCGGGCGCGACGGTTTCCGGCGCGGCATGGACCTGTATTTCGAGCGCCACGACGGCCATGCCGTCACCTGCGACGATTTCCGCGCCGCGATGGCCGACGCCAACGGCCGCGACCTGAAGCAGTTCGAGCGCTGGTACAGCCAGGCCGGCACGCCGCGCGTGGCGGTATCGACCCATTACGATGCGCAGCATCAGCGCTTCGAACTGACGCTGGCGCAAAGCTGCGCGCCGACGCCGGGCCAGTCGGCCAAGCTGCCGTTCCACATCCCGGTCGCGGTCGGCCTGCTGGACGGTGCCGGCCGCGATCTGCCCCTGCGGCTGGAAGGAACGCAAGCCGACGGCGCGGCGCCGACCACGCTGGTGCTGGAACTGACCGAGGCGCGCCAGACCTTCCGCTTTGCCGGCGTGCCGGAACGGCCGGTGCCGTCGCTGCTGCGCAATTTCTCGGCGCCGGTGATCCTCGATTTCGATTACGGCGACGACGAGCTGGCCTTCCTGATGGCGCACGACAGCGACCCGTTCTGTCGCTGGGAAGCCGGCCAGCGGCTGGCGATGCGGCAACTGCTGGCGCTGGCCGCCAAGGCGCAGGCCGCCGGTGCCAGCGACCGCTCCGCTTTCGACCAGGCCGATGCCGACCATGCCGCACGCCTGGTCGAGGCGCTGCGCGTGACGCTGAACGATGCCGAGCTCGATCCGGCCTTCCGCGAACTGGCGCTGGCGCTGCCGTCGGAAACGCTGGTGGCGGAACAGATGGAAGAGATCGACCCGCAGGCGATCCATGCCGCGCGCCGCTTCCTGCGCTGCGCGCTGGCGCAATCGCTGCGCACCGACCTGCAGCGCGCCTACGACGCCCACCAGACTCCCGGCGAATATCGGGCCGATGCGGCGTCGGCGGCGCGGCGCGCGCTGAAGAATTGCGCGCTCGCCTATCTGTCCGAGAACGACGATACCGACTCGCACGCGCTGGCGCAGCGCCAGTACGATGCTGCCGGCAACATGACCGACCGCCTGGCCGCGCTGGCGGCGCTGGTCAACAGCGGCGCACCGCAGCGTGAGGCGGCGCTGGCGCGCTTCTACGATGACTTCAGCGACGAAGCGCTGGTGGTTGACAAATGGTTCGCGCTGCAGGCCACCGCGCGCGGCACCGACGTCGCCGCGGTGCGCCGGCTGATGCGGCATCCGGCGTTCAAGCTGTCCAACCCGAACCGCGCGCGCAGCCTGATCTTCAGCTTCTGCAACGGCAACCCGTCCGCTTTCCATGCCGCCGACGGCAGCGGCTATGCATTCTGGGCCGAGCAGGTGCTGGCGCTGGATGCCGGCAACCCGCAGGTCGCCGCCCGCCTGGCGCGCAGCCTCGACCGCTGGCGCCGCTTTGCGCCGGCGCTGCGGGCGCAGATGCGCGCCGCGCTGGAACGGGTCGCCGCTGCACCCAAACTGTCGAAGGACGTGCAGGAAGTGGTCGGCAAGTCCCTCGCCAACTGACCGATTTTTACCGCTACCGAAAGAAGCCATGACATCTCACACCCAGCGCATCAGCCTGACCCGCCACCTGATCGAACAGCAACGTCTGCACAACAGCATCCCGGCCGAACTGCGGCTGTTGATCGAAGTCGTCGCGCGCGCCTGCAAGACCATCAGCCATGCGGTCGGCAAGGGCGCTTTAGGCGAAGTGCTGGGCAGCGCCGGCAGTGAAAACGTGCAAGGCGAAGTGCAGAAGAAGCTGGACGTGATCTCCAACGAAATCCTGCTCGAAGCCAATGAATGGGGCGGCCACCTGGCTGCGATGGCGTCGGAGGAGATGGAAACCATCCATCCGATCCCGAACCGCTACCCGAAGGGCGAATACATGCTGCTGTTCGATCCGCTGGACGGATCCTCCAACATCGACGTCAACGTGTCGATCGGCACCATCTTCTCGGTCCTGAAGGCGCCGGAAGGCATGACGACGCCGACCGAGGCCGATTTCCTGCAGCCGGGCAGCAAGCAGGTCGCGGCTGGCTACGCGGTGTACGGCCCGCAGACCGTGCTGGTGCTGACCACCGGCCACGGCGTGCACTGCTTCACGCTGGACCGCGAGATGGGTTCCTGGGTGCTGACCCAGCGCGACATGCAGATTCCGGTGGAAACCCGCGAATTCGCGATCAACGCCTCCAACGCCCGCCACTGGTACCCGCCGGTCACGCGCTACGTCGACGAACTGCTGGCCGGCACCACCGGCCCGCGCGGCGTGAATTTCAACATGCGCTGGATCGCCTCGATGGTGGCCGACGTGCACCGCATCCTGAACCGCGGCGGCATCTTCATGTATCCGGCCGATGCGCGCGAGCCGGACAAGCCGGGCAAGCTGCGCCTGATGTACGAAGCCAACCCGATGGCCTTCATCGTCGAACAGGCCGGCGGCGCCGCCACCAACGGCCGCCAGCGCATCCTCGACATCCAGCCGGAAAAGCTGCACCAGCGGGTGGCGGTGTTCCTCGGATCGAAGTCGGAAGTCGAGCGCGTGACGGGCTATCACGCCGAATGAGCGTGCGGTCGGCGCACGATCGCGCCGATTGGCCGAAAATGCGCGGCGCTCTGGCGAAAAGGCGTAATTTTTTGTTAGAATACGCGCTTTCGCTGATGTAGCTCAGTCGGTAGAGCAACTGATTCGTAATCAGTAGGTCGCCAGTTCGATTCCGGCCATCAGCACCAGGAAATCAAAGGGTTAGCGGAGACGCTAACCCTTTTTTCATGGCCGCTCCCAGTCCGGCTTGTTACCGGAATGCGCCGCCATGGCCGTGGCCATGGCCGCCACCGCCGCCGATGTAGCGCCGGTCGGGCGCCAGGTAGGCCTGCACCGGATGGTCGAAGACGCCGGGTGGCGCCACCTCCGTCAGGTCGAAGTTGTTCACCACCGACGATGCATTGAAGTTCCAGGCGAAGACGCGGTCGCCGACGATGAAGCGAACGATTTCGCCGCCGGTGACGTTGACCCAGCGCGTATTCGGAAAGATCACGATGGTGCGCGTAGCGGCTTCTGGCGGTGCCGGGCTGCCGTACAGGTCGGTACGGGCGCCGCCCGGCGCGGCGCAGGCGGCAAGCAACGAGGCGGTGAAAATCACGGCGGCAAGCGGTTTCGGGTTCATCGGATCTCCGGAAAACATGGCCGGTTCTCGATTTAGAGGGAGGCCGCCAGCACCGGGTTCCTGCGCCGCTTCCAGGTGCCGGATCGGGCTGGAAACCGGTTAGAATCGTGCCAATCAATCATGCCTTCATGGAAACTGGTTGCGCCTTCCGATCCGCCAAGTCCATGCCGAACTTCGCACCCGTCATCGATGCCGAACAGGCCGCCTTCATGCAGGGGGCGGTGTCGATTGCCGCCTGCAGTTGCAACGGGCAACAGATTACCAGCGTGGTGCGCAGCCTCGGTTGCCGGGTTTCCGCCGACCGGCGCCAGGTCCGGCTGTTTTTCGCCGCCGGCCAGGCCGCCACGCTGCTGGCCGACATTGCCCGCTGCGGAGCGATCGCGGTGGTGTTCAGCCGGCCGACTACCAACCGCACGATGCAGCTGAAGGGGGCGGATGCGACGATCTGCCGGCCAGCTGCGGACGATTTTGCCGTGGTGGCAGCCCACGTCGATGATTTCGCCACCGAAACCCGGCCGCTCGGCTTTTCCGCCGATTTCGTGCGCGCGCTGCTGGCCCATCCGCCGCACGAACTGGTCGCGGTGTCGTTCACGCCGACGCAGGCCTTCTCGCAGACGCCCGGCTCGCGTGCCGGCCAGCCGTTGCAGGCGGGCGCATGAGCTACCGGCTGGATACGATCCGCGAGTGCTTCGAGGGTGTGATCCCGGCGATCATCGCCACCATCGACCCGCAGGGGATTCCCAACGTCGCGCTGCTGTCGCAGGTGCATTTCATTGACGCCGGCCGGATTGCGCTGTCCTACCAGTTCTTCAACAAGACGCGGCAGAACATACTGCAGAATCCACGGGCGACGCTGCTGGTTACCAATCCGCTCACCGCTGCCCAGTACCGGCTGTCGCTGCACTTTTCGCATACCGAGACCACCGGCCAGATTTTCGAGGAAATGAAGGCAAAGCTGGCCGGCATCGCGTCGCACACCGGCATGAGCGGCGTGTTCCGCCTGCTCGGCTCCGACGTCTTCGAGGTGCTCGCGATCGAAGCGGTGGCCGGCACGCCGCTGCCGGCCAAGCCGCCGCGCAACCTGCTGGCAATGCTGAGGCTGTGCGCGCGGCGGCTGGCCGGCTGCCGCGACCTCGAGCACCTGCTGGGCGAAACCCTGGCCTGCCTGCATGAGCATCTGGATATCGACCATGCGATGCTGCTGATGGCGGATGCCGCCAACGGCCGGCTGTATGCGGTGGCCAGCCATGGCTACGAGGAATCCGGCGTCGGCTCCGAAATCCCGTTCGGCAGCGGCGTGATCGGAGTGGCCGCGCGCGAGCGGACGCCGATCCGCATCGGCCACATGAATTCGGAATATGCATACGGCAGGGCGGTGAAGCAGAATACCGTCCTCGGCGCCGGAGTGCCCGAACCGGAGATTCCGATGCCGGGATTGGCCGAGTCGCGCAGCCAGTGCGCAGTACCGATCATCGCCTACCAGAAGCTGCTCGGCGTGCTGTACGTTGAAAGCCCGCACGATTTGCGCTTCAGCTACGACGACGAGGATGCGCTGGTCACGCTGTGCGCGCAGGTCGGCCTGGCGATCGATGCGCTGCAGAGCGCGGCGGAGGAGGCGGAAGACTCGGCAGCGCAGAAAGGCGCTGTGTCGAGCGCGCCGCAGGGGCCGCCGATGGTGGTGCGGCATTTTCCCGGAAACGACAGCATCTTCATCGGCGACGAATACCTGATCAAGGGCGTGGCCGGCTCGATCTTCTGGGTTCTGCTGTGCGACTATGCCGAAAAGGGACGCGTGGCATACAGCAACCGCGAACTGCGCCTGGATCCCCGGATCCGCTTGCCGGACATCAGCGACAATCTGGAGGCGCGGCTGATCCTGCTGGCGCGCCGCCTGAGCGAACGCGGCCATGGCGTGCGGATCGAGAAGACCGGGCGCGGCCGCTTCCAGTTGAACGTGACGCGCCCGCTGCAGCTGGTGGACATGGGCGCCTGAATCGGCAGCGTGTCAGGCGGCCAGCGGTTCCGATTCCTCCAGCGCCTGCGCCAGCCGGTTCCAGTCGCGCGCGTCCAGGCATTCGCGCGCCAGCGCCAGCGCCGCCTCGTAGGCCGGCCGCGGCGCGTTCTGCCGCATCCCGGCCAGCAGTTCGGCCCGTTCGGTCGGGCTGGAGCCGATCATCATCCAGCGCAGGCACAACATCATCTCGTCGGCCGGAATGGAAGCCACGATGGCCTGCTCGATCGCCATCAGTTCGGCATCGGTATGCGTGTCCCACAGCACCGCGTTGTTCCAGGTTTCCTCGATATTCATGTGCTGCAGGCTGTCGGCGGTGAAATCCGCCAGCAGGCGCTGCAATTGTTCAAGGGCGGCCGAATCGGCGGCCTGCTCCAGCCGGTCCGCCAGCTGCCCGATCTCCTGCAGCCTGACACCATGATGCCGGTGGTCCTCGACCAGGTTGTCGGCCGAGCCGGGACGGCGCTCTTCCATCGCCGGGTGGATGAACCGGTCTTCATGGGCGAGATGGCTGGCGCAGAACGTCGCCATGCTGCGCACCTGCCGGACGGTGGCGGCGGCCTCGTGACGGTCCGCGGCATCCAGCCTGCCGACCGCCAGCAGGGTATTGCACATGAAGGCGCGCACTGCCTTGTGGATGCCGCGATAAATATCGTAGCGCGGCGTGGTGGAGGAGTTCTGCTGCGGTATTGCGGGGGTGTCGAAACTCATGGTCATTCCTGTCTGGTCAAGGGAAACGTTGGTCGCCGCATCGGTGCGGGCAATGGAATCCATGATAGAGACAGGAGAGAGGTGCTTTTCTTAATACTTTATTCAATAAATCCTAAAAAAATCCTAAGCTGGAAAAACCGGATCTTGCGGGGCAGGCAGCCGTCGCCGGATTCAGCGGGACAGGGGCGATGTCACGCTGTCGTCATGGGAGGGAAGTAGGATTGACATGCTGCAGCGAGTGGCAGCAGAAGCATTTTTTCGTGAGTCATCCGGGATTCTGGATGTTGCCCGCGGCCGCAAGGCCTGCGGGCTTTTTTACGCCCGTTCGATAGGCTCCGGCCGCCATGGCCGTGCTATTCGATCGATCAAAACACGAACAAGGACTGAGATCCCAGTGTATTTCCTGTCAGAAATAAATATGTATGTATACTGACAACTCCATGTCCCGGCTTCTTCATCGTCAAGGGAGCGATACCTCATGATGAACAACGAATCGGCAGTAAATGACAAAGCATGGTTGAGCGGGCTCGCCCAATCCATGACCGAGGAACACGATTACTATCCGGAGATCGAGGGGGAGCTGCCAGCGGCGTTGCAAGGAACCCTGTACCGCAATGGTCCCGGCCGTTTTGACCTGGGCGGCATGCGCAAGCGCCACCTGCTGGATGGCGACGGCATGATCCAGGCATTCGATTTCCACGATGGCAAGGTGCGTTACCGCAACCGCTTCGTGCGCACGGAAAAATATGTGGTGGAACAGCAGGCACAAAGGGTGCTGCTGCCGACCTGGACGACACGGGCGCCGGGCGGGATGTTGCGCAATATGGGCAACAAGATCAAGTCGCAGGCGGGGGTGACAACGCAGGTGAAGAACGGCTGCCTGTACGCTTTCGACGAAGTCGGCCTGCCCTATGGGCTCGATCCCGATACGCTCGAGACGCGCGGCCAGCAAGAGGTCGGCCCCCCCGGGATCCGCGTCGACTACAAGGCGCATACCAAGACGGATGCGAAAACCGGGGAGTGGCTGTTGCTGGGCATGGAATATGGCCCGCGCACGTATCTGCATCTGGCGGTGCAGGCGGCGAATGGAGCGCTGCGCCACCATCAGCGCGTGCTAGCGCCGCGCCCATCGTACATCCACGACTGGTTTGTGACCGAGCGTTACGCGCTGGTGCTGCTGCATCCGGTCGAGCTCTCGCTGGTGCGCTACCTGAGCGGCCTGGCCAGCTTCACCGACAGCATGCAATGGAAGCCGCGCAACGGCAACCTGCTGATGGTGATCGATCGCACCGGCGCGGCGCCGCCGTTGACCCTGGAGACGTCTGCCTGCTTCATGTGGCATAGCCTCAACGCCTTCGAAGCGGGCGATTCGATCGTTGCCGACTTCGTCGGCTATGACGAGCCCGACCATTTCCTTGGCGAGAAGGCGGCTTTCAGGCTCATCATGGGAGGGGAGCAGGGCTTGCAGCAGTACGCGGGAACGGTACGCCGCTATGTCATCAACCTGCAGCAACGGCAAATCCGCGAAGAGGTGGTGAGCGCGGAAAACCATGAGTTTCCGATCGCCGATGCGCGCGTTGCCGCGCACCGTCACAGATTCGGCTACTTTACGACGGCGCCGCATCCGACCGTATTCCACAATGGCCTGGCGCGGCTGGATATGGAAAGCGGCAGGCGCGATTGCGTATACCTGGACGACACCCATCTCGGCGAGCCGATCTTCGTGCCGGATGCCGCCGCGGCCGACGAGCAGGGCTGGCTGCTGTCGCTCGGACTCGATGGAAAAACCGGCAAGTCGTTTCTCGGTGTTTTTCACTCGGACCGGCTGGGCGATGGCCCGCTTGCCCGTATCCTGTTGCAGCACCCGACGCCCTTGAGTTTCCATGGAGCGTGGCACGACCGCGTCAACCCCGTTCATAACTAAGCTAAGGAGGAGATCTTCATGCCCGGATTTTCCAGAAACTGCGGTCTTGCTGCTTCATTGCGCCCGCTGCTGGCGTTCGCCCTGCTGAGCCTGTCGTCCTACGCGGCGGCGGCCGCGCTGACCATCGCCGTAACGGGGCTGAAAGACACCAGCGGGCAGGTCGCCATTGCCGTGTTCGCCGGGCCGGAGGATTTTCCCAAAGACGACACGAAGGCGATTCGGCGCATCGTCGTACCCATCAATGGCGCCACCAATTCGGCCAAGGCGGTAGTCCCGGATCTTCCGGCCGGCACCTACGCGATCGCGGCCTTCCATGATCATGACAACAGCGGCAAACTCGAAACCAACCTGTTCGGGATGCCGACCAAGGGTTACGGTTTTTCGAACAATCCCAAACCCAAGCTGCGCGCGGCGCGATATGACGAAGCGCGTTTCGAACTGCCGGATGGCGGGGCAACGGTGGAAATCCAGCTCACCTACTAGCTGGCAGGGCAACCTAGCGGCTTGGCCGCGGGCGGTGGATAAACACTGAAGAGGAAAAATGAAGAATGGAGAAAGCCAAAATCGAGATATAAGAGTTTCGAATATCTGCTATTGGAACAATCAAGCAGACATTTATGGTGCAGTGCAGTAGAATGCTTTTGTCTCCTCCAATTTCCTCCTAAAGAATTGGATTTAGCCCGCAACCGCAAGGTTCGCGGGCTTTTTTTTGCCCGCTCATGCTGCGATGCATGATAACGCATGTCGTGATATCGGCCAGACTGCGATGTTCAAAAAATCCATTCTGTAGGCGGATGGATGCCATCAAAGGCTTCGTCGTATTTTGATTCAGCGGTCTTTTTCTATGGGAAAGACTGGTGAATGCCTGTCAAGGGTTCAGCCGGTCGCCGTGCGCGGACGGTAGGCGTTGTTGCCGTTGTCAGGTCCGGCGCGCCATCGTCCGCTGCGGACTGCGCCAGCGCTTGGCGACGCCGAGCGGAGGTCTTGCCTGCAGTGGGTTTGATTTAACGTAAGCTCTTTTACGCACCGCTATCTCAGAATTTAGAAGCAGTTTGCGTAGGTTTGTGTAACTACAAAGGAATTACGCAGAAATCACCTATTCGCTGGCAGTCGGATTGCAAAGCCTGTGTTGGCTTCTGTGCCGGCCGGCGATTTTTCTTTTTCTATCCCATTTTCCGATATTAGCTGACCGCAACGGTAGCTGAGCCGGATATCGTTTTGGCTATGAATAACGCCGAGGCGGTTGCTGTTTGGCTTGCAGTGTGCCGGTTTGCCGCGGTGCAAGTGTTCCGATTGAGGCGCGGCTTGTAGAGGGATTCAACCAGTTATAGAGGAGTTCCAATGCAGTTCAGAATGCAGGGCGCGCTCAAGAGCATGATGCGGAAAGCGATTGTGAAAACGCTGTCGAAAGGTACATCCGATCTTATTTTTTCGGTGAAGCATCGGAGAACCTGGCGTGGTGACAGGCATAGTCATTTGGAATACACGAAGGAATATTTGACGCGCCTGCCCTTGATCCAGGAGCTGCAAAAATTAACGACCGCCATGGACCGCAAGCGGCCGCGAATCATCGAATTTGGCTGCAGCGGAGCCAACAATCTGCGGTTGATTAACGCTCTTCTACCCGATCATGAGTACTGCGGAGTCGATATCAACCAAAGGGCGATCGATTTTGCGCGGCGAGAATTCCCGGACGCTACCTTCCATGTTTGCGATGAAGATGGTTTTTCCAGGTTGGCTTCTCAATCTGGCCACTATGACGTCTTTCTAGCTTTTTCTGTCCTGTATTACATCAGGCCGGACAAGGTTGAAGACCTTCTGACCAAGGCCAGCTTTATCGCCAGCTATATATTCATATGTGATGATTTGACCTGCTTTCATCTCCCCGAAGGCCGGAACGACGGATTGTTCATGCACCCGTTTTCCGCGATGTGCCGCACAGCGGGGCTCGACATCATTCTCGGGCCGGTATATTTCAACGAACCGGGGAACAGACATGGCTACTTTATTGCGCGGTCCAGCCATGGACCGCGCCACGATTACGCCAGCTGACTGACGCCGTTCGGCCGGATCGCCCATCCTTCAACCCTGAGACGGGCGAGGTCACACCCGTTCCGGAAATCGGATCGGCATAGCCTGTTCGGGAATTTGCTTGCGCTAGGCCGGATGCCTTGGGTTTTGCCGATGGCCTGCTGCATCGGGGTTGCGCCACTCCTCCCGCGCCAGCTCGCGCTCACGCATGAAACGGCAAGGCCCGCCGAACCAGGTTCAGCGGGCCTTTTCCTTGGGAGGGATTGAATCGCCCGGCCGTTCAGCCGACTGCCTGCCGTGCCGGCGGTTCGACTGCGCCGTCGCCGTTCTGGCGCGTCAACGGCCAGCCGGCCACGACGCCGGCCAGCGCATCGCGGGCTTTGCCGACCAGCGGGCGAGTACCATCGACGCGGCCGGCGATGTGCGCCAGCGCCTCGTCCACCTGGTCGATCAGGATCAGGCACAGGTCGCCCGGATCGAGGCTGGCGAGCGCGGTGTCGATCGCCAGGAATTCGCCGTGGATTTCCTGGATCGACGTGGTACGCGGCGCGCCGGCCAGCCCTTCGCGCAGCAGCGCCACCACTTCGCCGTCGGCACGCCCGCGCTGGCACTTGTCTTCGTACAGGATCACCTGGTCGAAGGCCGCGCCGAGGATCTCGGTCTGACGGCGGATGTCGATGTCGCGGCGGTCGCCGGCGCCGCTGATGACGGCGACCCGGCGCCGCGCCGGCATCTTTTCGACGGTGTCGGTCAGCGCCCGGATCGCGTCCGGATTGTGACCGTAGTCGGCGATCAGCGTCGCGCCGCGATAGGAAAACACGTTGAAGCGGCCCGGCGCGGTACCGGCGTCGCTGACGAAGGCCTTCAGTGCGGTGCGGATGGCCTGCCAGTCGATGCCCAATCCCCAGGCGGCGGCGATCGCCGCCATCGCGTTCTCGACCTGGAAACCGATCATGCCGCCGGCTGTCAGCGGGATGTGCGCCAGCGCCAGTTCTTCCCTGCGGCCGTTCTCGAAGGCGACGATGTGGGTGCCTTCGCGATATACCACGCGCAACCCCTTGGCCCGGTGGGTGGCGATCAGCGGATGGTCGCGCTCGGTGGCGAAGAAGATTACCGCACCGGGGCAATCCTTGGCCATGCTGGCAACCAGCGGATCGGCGGCATTCAGCACCGCGAAGCCGGTGGGCGCGACATTTTGCACGATCACGCGCTTGACCACTGCCAAATCCTCGACGGTGCTGATGAAGCTCAGGCCGAGATGGTCGCCGAGGCCGATGTTGGTGACGACGGCGACGTCGCAGCGGTCGAAGCCGAGCCCCTCGCGCAGCACGCCGCCACGCGCGGTCTCGAACACCGCGGCATCGACGTCCGGATGCATCAGCACGTTGCGCGCGCTCTTCGGGCCGCTGCAGTCACCGGTATCGACCCGTTCGCCGTCCACGTAGACGCCGTCGGTGCTGGTCAGGCCGACCCGCAACTGCCGGCTGGCCAGAATGTGGGCGATCAGGCGCGCAGTGGTGGTCTTGCCGTTGGTGCCGGAGACCGCGACCACCGGGATGCGGCCGTTGTCGCCGGGCGCGTACATCGATGCGATGATCGCCTCGCCGACATCGCGGCCGGTGCCGAACGACGGCTGCAGGTGCATCCGCAGGCCGGGCGCGGCGTTGACCTCGACGATGCCGCCGCCTTGCTCTTCCAGCGGCGTGATGACGTTGTCGCAGACGACGTCGATGCCGCAGACGTCGAGCCCGACCATGCGCGCCGCTTCCACCGCGCGTGCCGCCATTTCCGGATGGACGTCGTCGGTGACGTCGGTGGCGGTGCCGCCGGTCGACAGGTTGGCGTTGTTGCGCAGGACCACGCGCGTGCCCTTGGCGGGAACGCTGTCGAGCGTATAGCCGCGCTTGGCCAGCGTCGCGCGCGCGATGTCGTCGAGCCGGATCTTGGTCAGCGGAGTCGCGTGGCCGTCGCCGCGCAGCGGATCACGGTTGACCTGTTGCACCAGTTCGGCGATCGTGTGCACGCCGTCGCCGGTGACCTGCGGCGGCGTGCGGCGGGCGGCCGCCACCAGTTTGTCGCCGACTACCAGCAGCCGGTAGTCATGGCCGGCCAGGTAGCGTTCGACGATCACCTCGTCGCCGATCTCGCGCGCCGCGGCGTAGGCGGCGATCACTTCCTCGCGGCTGTTCAGGTTGACCGCCACGCCCTTGCCCTGGTTGCCGTCGCGCGGCTTGACCACTACCGGCGCGCCGATCTCTTGCGCCGCGGTCCAGGCATCTTCGGCATCCTCGACCGCGCGCCCGTTCGGTACCGGCACGCCGGCCGCCGACAGCAGGAATTTGGTCAATTCCTTGTCCTGCGCGATCGCTTCGGCGATGGCACCGGTGCGGTCGGTTTCCGCCGCCTGGATGCGGCGCTGGCGGCTGCCCCAGCCGAACTGCACCAGGCTGCCTTCGGTCAGGCGCCGGAACGGAATGCCGCGCCGCACCGCGGCCTGGACGATGGCGCCGGTGCTGGGGCCGAGCCGCATGTCTTCGTCAAGCGCGCGCAACTGCGCCAGCGCATCGTCGAGCGCGAACGGCTGATCATCCAGCGCACTCTGGCACAGCGCCTGCGCCAGTTCGAACGCAAGGCGGCCGACCGCTTCCTCGGTGTATTCGACCACCACCTGGTAGGTGCCGCTCTCCACCGTTTCCACCGTGCGCGAGAACGAAATCGGGCAGCCGGCCTGCGCCTGCAGCCCGAATGCCGCGTATTCGAGCACGTGGGCCAGCGACAGCACCGGCTCCTCGTCATGCGGATGCAGGAAACTGATTTGCGGGAAGCGGGCGCGCAGTCGCGCCTCGAAGCCGGGGATGGATGCCACCGAGCGTTCCGGGCCGGAGCAGCAGACGATGGCCTCGATGGCGGTACGCCGGCTCCACAGGTTGGGGCCGCGCAGTGCCCGTATCCGCGATATGTCCATGAACAGTTCCTTTCTGATCCGTTTGGGGTCAGTGCAAAACGGTGGATTGGTGATTGGCGGCGAAGCCGGCCGGTTTTTCCTGTGGCGTTTCGAGACCGGCGCGGATTACGTCGGCCGGCATGCCGAGCGCCCAGGCGGCGGCCACCGCCGCCAGCACGGTTTCAATGCGCGCCGCCGCCGCCGGCGCGAACAGCGTGTCGGGACCGAGGGTAGCGAGCGTGGTCTGCTTCTGGCCGCTGGCAAGAATCACGCGCGCGCCTTCGAGGAAGACCGCGCGTCCGCCTTGCTGCCGGTGCGATACCAGCGCCGGCACCGCGGCGTTGCGGCCGAACAGCATCACTTCGCCGTCGCACAGCGGCGCCAGCGCCAGCACGCGCGCATCGGCGCCGTTCAGCACTGCCACGCCGCCCGGCAGCACCACGTCGACCTGGGTGCGCAGCACGTTGGCCATCTGTTCGGCATCCTCGATGTAGTAGTCGGGCAGGGCAGCGTCGGCGTCCAGGTTGGTGACCACGCCGACCTGGCAGCGGTCGTACGGCAGCCCTTCGGCCAGGATCGAGCGCAAGCCGGTTTCGAACACGCCGGCCTCGACTGCGCGGTTCAGCAGCACGCGCTGTCCGGCCTGCCAGTTGGCACAGTCGCCGGCCTCGACCTGGCGCTGGTTCAGGAACAGGCCGTCACTGCAGGCCAGTCCGGTGTAGACGCCCTGCAGGTGCAGCAGGCGCTCCAGCAGCCGCGCCACCGCGGTCTTGCCGCGGCTGCCGGAAATGCCGATGACCGGGATGCGGCCATCGTCCTGCGGCGCGAACAAGTGGTCGATGATGGCGCGCCCGACCGGGCGCGGCTGGCCTTCGGCCGGCTTCAGGTGCATCAGCAGGCCGGGGCCGGCATTGACTTCGACGATGGCGCCATGCTGTTCCGCCAGCGGACGGCTAATGTCTTCTGCCACCAAGTCGACGCCGGCGATGTCCAGCCCGACCACCCGCGCGGCCAGCGTCGCGGCTGCCGCTACCTGCGGATGCACGAGGTCGGTGACGTCGATGGCAACGTTGCCGTTGCGCTGCACCAGCACTTCCTTGCCGGCGGCCGGAATCGAATCGCGCTGGTAGCCCTGGCGCGCCAGTTCCAGCCGCACGCCGGGCTCCAGGTCGTACAGGATCGGATTCAGCGGGCATTCCTCGAGGTCGCCGCGGCGCGGATCGCTGTTGATCTGCAGGTCGATCAGCTGTTCGACGGTCGAACGGCCGTCGCCGATGATGTGCACCGCTTCGCCGCGGATGGCGGCGGCCAGCTTGCCGCCGACCACCAGCAGCCGGTGCTCGTTGCCGGGGATGAAGCGCTCGACCAGCACTCCGCTGCCTTCCTTGTCGGCGGCATGCCAGGCGGCTTCGACCTCGGCGCGGGTGCTGAGATTGGTCGACACCGCGCGCCCGTGGTTGCCGTCGGACGGCTTGACTACCACCGGCACGCCGATGTCGCATGCCGCTTCCCAGGCGTCGGCCGGGTCGGCCACCAGCCGGCCTTCCGGCACTGGCACGCCGCAGGCGCGCAGCAGGCTCTTGGAGAGGTCCTTGTCGCGCGAGGTGCTTTCGGCGATCGCGCTGGTTTGGTCGGTCTCGGCGGTCCAGATGCGGCGCTGGCGGGCGCCATAGCCGAACTGCACCAGGTTGCCTTCGTTCAGGCGGAAGAACGGGATGCGGCGCTCCTCGGCGGCTTCGACGATGCAGCCGGTGCTGGGGCCCAGGCACAGGCGGTCGACCATGTCGCGCAGCATCGCGACAGTGGCGGCGACGTCGTACGGCTTATCCTCGATCGCCGCCATCACCAGGTCGCGCGCCGCGTACAGCGCGGCGCGCCCGACCCGGTCGTCGCGCGTGCGCACCACCACCTTGTAGACGCCGCGTACCGAAGTGCTGCGCGCCTTGCCGAAGGCGCTCGGCATACCGGCCAGGTTCTGCAGCTCGATCGTCACGTGTTCCAGGATGTGGGCCGGCCAGGTGCCTTCGCGCAGCCGCAGCAGGAAACCGCCGCGCTCGCCGATGCCGCATTTGTGCTCGACCAGGCCCGGTAGCCAGGCCGACAGGCGTTCATAGAATCCGGGAATGGTGTTGGACGGGAAATCTTCCAGCGCGCCGATGTCGACCCAGGCTTCCAGCGCCGGACGGTAGGTCCAGATGCTGGGGCCGCGCAAGGAAATTACATTGATGATGTCAATGGTCTTGTTGTCCATGGTTGCGTGCGAAAGGGCGGCGGGCAAAAAATGAGTTCCGTAATCGTCCATAACGCGGCAGCCAGGATTTGGTTTACCGCAAACCGAAATAAATCTTGGGCAGGTCAACAGAATCCCCGGCTGGCGCGTTCTTGGTCGGGAAAGACTGCCCCGTAATCCTGTAAGCTTCGGCCGCGCCGTGCCGGCGGGCCGGCCCAGCCGCCGCCGTCTCTGGCGGCCCTCATGCGGATTCCCGCTGTTTCCATCGAAATCGAGTATCGGATGTCGTCTATGAGTGAGCCTCTGCCTGTTTCCTGGCGGACCGATCTGCAATCCAGGCTGGGTCAGCAGGAAAACCTGCTGGCGGTGCTGGATCTGGACCTGGATGCGCGCTTGCGCTTCGCGCCCGGCGTGGTGGCGCTGACCGAGCGCCGGCTGCTGGCCGGTGACGGCGCCGGCTGGCGCGAATGGCCGCTGGACGCCGGCCTGGCGCTGGCGCTGCAGGATCATGCCGGGGTCGGCACGCTGGAACTGCAGCAGCACGGCCCGCGCGTCGACTGCTGGCGTTTCACTTTAGGC
>JBAUJK010000289.1:0-9361 GCA_049683695.1 Burkholderiaceae bacterium | reverse complement strand
CGCCGACGCCGGCCCCTCTAAGGTCGCGGAATCCGACATCGCGCCCGCTCGCCGCAACCGTACCACCCCGACACTGGCGCGCAACGATGCGGCGGCCGACGCGGCCCGGCAGGACGGCGGCCGCGAGCGTACGCTGACGCCGCTGATGATCGCGCAGTGCGAAAGCATGAGCAGTCCCGACCAGCGCGCGCAATGCAAGCGCGAAGTGTGCTACGGCAAATGGGGCCAGTACGGCTGCCCCTCCTATTCCGGCGCCGTGGTCCAGTGACACCCGGCCGGCACCACTTTTTTCCCGCTGTTCTCTCCCCCTGTTGGTTGCCGCGGCGCACAAAAAGCTTGTTACAATAATCCCTATTAATGATAGGGTTATTGATGGCCATCGAACTTTTCAACGACGGCACCCACCAGTGCCTGATGTTTGTCGACCTGACCGACGACGACGCCGGCGAATCGGTGCAATCGAACCAGTTCCTGATCGTGCGCGACGGCAACGGCATCCTGCTCGATCCGGGCGGCACGCTCGGCTACAACGAGTTGTACATGGCGATGAACCGCTATTTCCCGCCGAAGCAGTTGAAATACGTGTTCGCGTCGCATGCCGACCCCGACATCATCGCGTCGCTGCCGCGCTGGCTATCCGGTTCCGAAACCCAGTTGCTGATTTCACGCGTATGGTCGCGTTTCGTGCCGCATTTCTGCCCGCAGGGGAAAACCCAGGGCCGCATCGTTGCGCTGCCGGATGAGGGCACGCTGCTGCCGTTCGGCGGCGCCACCTTCCAGATCCTGCCGGCGCATTTCCTGCACGCCGAGGGCAACCTGCAGTTCTTCGATCCGGTCAGCCGCATCCTGTTTTCCGGCGACATGGGCGCGTCGATGCTGCCGGCCGCGCTGGCCGGCCAGCCGGTCGCCAACTTCGAGCAGCACCTGCCGTTCATGCGTGGCTTCCATCGCCGCTACATGGTATCCAACAAGGTGTGCCGCTACTGGGCCGACATGGTGCGCCGGCTCGACCCGGACATGATCGTGCCGCAGCATGGCGCGCCGCTCAAGGGACGGGCGCTGATCGCCGAATTCCTCGACTGGATCGAGGGCTTGGCCTGCGGTATCGACCTGATGACGCAGGACATGTACGTACCGCCGCAAAGCGTCAACTTCGCCGCCTGACCGCCACGCACTGCCGGACTGACGCCCCGGCTTCGATTGGGTATCATTCCGGCCTTGTTTTTCTTCCCCGGAACGCTTTCCCATGCTGCCTTCGATCGAACAACGTCTCGCGCTTGAACTCGCCGCCAAGCCGGCCCAGGTCGCTGCCGCCATCGCCCTGCTGGACGAAGGCGCCACCGTGCCCTTCATCGCCCGCTACCGCAAGGAAGCGACCGGCGGCCTGGACGACACCCAGCTGCGTCTGCTGGACGAGCGGCTGCGCTACCTGCGCGAACTGGAAGAGCGGCGCGCGACGATCCTGGCGTCGATCGAGGAACAGGGCAAGCTGACGCCGGAACTGCGCGACGCGGTGCTGCACGCGGAAGACAAGACGCGGCTGGAAGACCTGTACCTGCCGTACAAGCCGAAGCGCCGCACCAAGGCGCAGATCGCCGCCGAAGCCGGCCTGACGCCGCTGGCCGACGCGCTGCTGGCCGATCCGACCCTGAACCCGGACGAAGAAGCTGCCAGATACCTGAAGCCGGCGTTCTCCACCGCCAACGGCGACAACCCCGGCGTGGCCGACGCCAAGGCGGCGCTGGACGGCGCGCGCCAGATCCTGATGGAGCGCTTTGCCGAAGATGCACAGCTGCTGCAGGCGCTGCGCGAATACCTGGCCGAGCACGGCGTGGTCGAATCCAAGGTGGTCGACGGCAAGCAGGACGCCGGCGAAAAATTCGCCGACTATTTCGACTATTCGGAGACCCTCGGCACGATTCCGTCGCACCGCGCGCTGGCGCTGTTCCGCGGCCGCCGCGAGGAAATCCTGAACGTCGCGCTGCGCCTGGACAGCGAAGCGGAAAAGCCGAAATGGGATGCGCCGCACAACCCGTGCGAGGCGCGCATCGCCGCCCGCTTCGGCATCCGCAACGAAGGGCGCGCCGCCGACAAATGGCTGGCCGATACCGTGCGCTGGGCCTGGCGCGTAAAGGTCTTCATGCACCTGGAAACCGAGCTGATGGGCGTGCTGCGCGAAAAAGCCGAGGTCGACGCGATCCAGGTCTTTGCGCGCAACCTGAAGGACCTGCTGCTGGCGGCGCCGGCCGGCCCGCGCGCGACGATGGGGCTGGACCCGGGCCTGCGCACCGGTGTCAAGGTGGCGGTGGTCGACGCCACCGGCAAGGTGGTCGATACCGCGACGATCTATCCACACCAGCCGAGAAACGACTGGGACGGTTCGCTGCATACGCTGGCACGGCTGGCCGAAAAACACCAGGTGGCGCTGATCTCGATCGGCAACGGCACCGCGTCGCGCGAAACCGACAAGCTGGCGCAGGACCTGATCAAGCTGCGGCCGGAGCTGAAGCTGTCGAAGATCGTGGTGTCGGAAGCCGGTGCCTCGGTCTATTCGGCGTCCGAATTCGCATCGAAGGAATTGCCGGAGCTGGATGTGTCGTTGCGCGGCGCGGTGTCCATCGCGCGCCGGCTGCAGGACCCGCTGGCGGAACTGGTGAAGATCGATCCGAAGTCGATCGGCGTCGGCCAGTACCAGCACGACGTCAGCCAGACGCAGCTGGCGCGCTCGCTGGACGCGGTGGTTGAAGATTGCGTCAACGCCGTCGGCGTCGACGTCAACACCGCGTCGGCGCCGCTGTTGGCGCGGGTGTCGGGCCTGAATGCCAGCGTCGCGCAGAGCATCGTCAGCTACCGCGACATGCAGGGCATGTTCGCGTCGCGCGCGGCGCTGCGCGCGGTGCCGCGGCTGGGCGACAAGACCTTCGAGCAGGCAGCCGGCTTTTTGCGCATCATGAACGGAGACAATCCGCTCGACGCGTCGGCGGTGCACCCGGAATCCTATCCGCTGGTGGAAAAGATCCTGGCCGACATCCAGAAGGATGTGAAGGCGGTGATCGGCGACGGCCGCCTGCTGAAGTCGCTGAACCCGGCCAAGTACGCCGATGACCAGTTCGGCGTGCCGACCATTTCCGACATCCTGAAGGAGCTGGAAAAGCCCGGCCGCGACCCACGCCCGGAATTCGTTACCGCTGCCTTCAAGGAAGGCGTGGAAGACATCAGGGACCTGAAGCCGGACATGATCCTGGAAGGTGTGGTCACCAACGTCGCCGCCTTCGGCGCCTTCGTCGACATCGGTGTGCACCAGGATGGGCTGGTGCACATTTCGGCGCTGTCGAACAGCTTCGTCAAGGATCCGCACACGGTGGTCAAGGCCGGCCAGGTGGTCAAGGTGAAGGTGCTGGAGGTCGACGAAAAGCGCAAGCGCATCGCGCTGACCATGCGCCTTTCCGACACGGTACCGACCGCCGGCGCACAGCCGGCGCAGCGCGGCGACCGCAACGATGCGCGGCGCCTGCAACAGCAGCGGCAGCGTCCGCAGCCCGCCGCCGAGAATGCGATGGCGGCGGCATTCGCCCGCCTGAAATCCTGACACCTGGAGTATAGGCAAAAACCTCCCTGCTGGCGTCCGACATAGACCGGCCGCAGAGGGAGTATGCTGCCCTATCGTATTCCTGCGCGAATCGCGCCGGGCCCGGCCATGCTCGTGTCGGCGGCACCCGGCCGGCGCGCCGGCGCCCGCAAAATTCCCGGCGCGCACGGCACGCCGCGGCCGTTTTTCTTATAATGGAATGCTTAATTTCAGTGAGGAAGCCATGAGCGACGTGCAAGCCTGGATCAAGGAAACCGTAACCCAACACCCGATCGTATTGTTCATGAAGGGCACCGCGCAATTCCCGCAATGCGGCTTTTCCAGCCGCGCGGTGGAGTTGCTGAAGGCCTCCGGCGTCGACAACCTGGTCACCGTCAACGTGCTGGACGACCCGGAAGTGCGGCAGGGCATCAAGGATTATTCGAACTGGCCGACCATTCCGCAGCTATACGTGAAGGGCGAATTCGTCGGCGGCTCCGACATCCTGACCGAGATGTACAACTCGGGCGAACTGCAGACACTGGTCAAGGCCGCCTGACGCCCCGCCCTTGGACGCGCCCGCCCATCCGCAGCGCCTGATCGTCGCCATCACCGGCGCCACCGGCGTCGCCTACGGCGTGCGGCTGCTGCAGGCGCTGCAGCCGCTGGCGGAGGTCGAGACGCACCTGGTGCTGTCGGACGCCGGCGTGCTGACGCTGCACCAGGAACTGAGCATGAAGCGCAAGCAGGTCGAGGCGCTGGCCGACGTCGTCTACAGCGTGCGCGACGTCGGCGCCACGATCGCCAGCGGCGCCTTCGATACCGCCGGCATGATCGTCGCCCCGTGC
This sequence comes from Burkholderiaceae bacterium, assembly GCA_049683695.1. GTDB lineage: Bacteria > Pseudomonadota > Gammaproteobacteria > Burkholderiales > Burkholderiaceae_D > DATJCV01. The sequence goes on along the minus strand of JBAUJK010000289.1, from coordinate 4,945 downwards.
TCGATGAAGACGCTGGCCTCGGTCGCGCACGGCCTGTCCGACAACCTGATCGCGCGCGCCGCCGACGTCGTGCTGAAGGAGCGGCGCCGGCTGCTGCTGATGGTGCGCGAAACCCCGCTCAACCTCGCGCACCTGCGCAACATGACCGCGGTTACCGAGATGGGCGGCATCATCTACCCACCGCTGCCAGCCTTCTACCAGCACCCACCGGACATCGCGACGATGATCGACCACACGGTCGGGCGCGTGCTCGACCTGTTTGCGATTCCGCACGAACTGACGCCGCGCTGGAGCGGCATCCAGCCTGGCTGAACAACAGTCCGCGCCAACAGCAAAAAGGCTCGGCGACCTACATGGTCGTCGAGCCTTTTTCATTGTCTGGTGCCGGCTGCAGGACTTGAACCCGCCACCCCATGATTACAAATCATGTGCTCTACCAGATGAGCTAAGCCGGCGAAACGGAGCGGTATTGTACGTTATTTGATTCGGGTCAAGGTCGGCCGTCCGCCCTTTTTCGGCGGCTCCGGCTCCTCGTCGGATGCGCCATCCGACTTGCCTTCCGGTTCGGGCGCCGGCGGCGGTACCGATGCCAGCGTCGGTGCCGGCACGCTGGCCGGGGCCGAATCTTCAGCCGGCGGCGGCGTCAGCTTCGGCACTTCGAACGCCATGCCCTGGCCATTTTCGCGCGCGTAGATCGCGATCACGTTGTCGACCGGTACCAGCACATCGCGCGCGACGCCGCCGAAGCGGGCGCTGAAATGGATGCTGTCGTTGTCCAGCTTCAGGCCGCTGGTGGCTTCGAAGCTGATGTTGAGCACGATCTCGCCGTTCTTGACGAACTGCATCGGCACCCGGGTGTTGGCGTCGACCATTGCTGCCAGGTACGGCGTATAGCCGTTGTCGGTGCACCATTCGTAGATGGCGCGCAGCAGATAGGGCTTGGTGGAGGTTTCGGGCATGGCTGTAGGACTGGAACGGCGGGAACAAGGTTCGCGCCGCTTCCCGCCACGGCGGCGGGAAGCGGGGAATGGCACGCGTGATGCCGCCTAGCGGCGCATCACCTTTTCCGACGGCGTCAGCGCTTCGATGTAGGCCGGGCGCGAGAAGATGCGCTCGGCGTATTTCAGCAGCGGCGCCGCCGTCTTCGACAGGTCGATGCCGTAATGGTCGAGACGCCACAGGAGCGGCGCGATCGCCACGTCGAGCATCGAAAACTCGTCGCCCAGCATGTACTTGTTCTTCAGGAACAACGGTGCCAGCGTGGTCAGGCGGTCGCGGATTTCGGCACGCGCCTTTTCCTGGCTTTTTTCGGCACCGCGGCTCTTGTCGTTTTCCAGCGTATGGACATGGACGAACAATTCCTTTTCGAAATTGAACAGCATCAGCCGCGCCCGTGCGCGCATCAGCGGGTCGGCCGGCATCAGCTGCGGATGCGGGAAGCGCTCGTCGATGTATTCGTTGATGATGTTCGATTCGTACAGGATCAGATCGCGCTCGACCAGGATCGGCACCTGGCCGTAGGGGTTCATTACAGAAATGTCTTCCGGCTTGTTGAACAGGTCGACATCCCGTACCTCGAAATCCATGCCTTTTTCGAACAGGACCAGGCGGCAGCGCTGGGAAAAGGGGCAGGTCGTGCCCGAATAGAGAACCATCATGTTTGCAGTCCCTTAGAAACAAAAGGGTGAGACGTATGGCGGCTCACCCCTGAAACATGCGTCCGCCAGATGCGGACGCATTCAATCCCATTGCCGCAAGGCCGGCGCTGCCGGCCGCGCCAACTTGACTTCTCTCCAGTAGGAGGCGTTCAAGCGCCATGCCAGGAACAGGAACAGTCCCAGGAACAGCAGCACCCAGACGCCGAGACGCTGGCGGGTTTCCTGCGCCGGCTCCGCCATCCACGTCATGTACGACACCAGGTCGGCCACTGCGGCATCGTATTCGACATTGCTCATCTGCCCCGGTTTGACCTGTTCGAAGCCGGCAAACTTCTGTACCGTTCTGCCTTCCTCGTGCGGATCCTTCTGCTCGACGAACTTGGCGCTGCGTATGCCCTGCAATTCCCACAGTGCATGCGGCATGCCCACGCTCGGGAAGACCAGGTTGTTCCAGCCGGTCGGGCGCGTATCGTCCTTGTAGAAGGTGCGCAGGTAGGTGTACAGGTAGTCCGGACCGGAGCCGGCTTCCGACGCCTTGGCGCGCGCGATCACGGACAGGTCCGGCGGCGTGGCGCCGAACCACTTCTTGCCGTCCTCCGGGGACATCGCCGTCTTCATCAGATCGCCAACCTTGTCGCTGGTAAACAGCAGGTTGTTCTTGATCTGCTCTTCCGACAGGCCGATGTCGCGCAGCCGGTTGTAGCGCATGGCCGACGCCGAGTGGCAGTTCAGGCAGTAGTTGACGAACAGCTTGGCGCCATGCTGCAGCGCCGCGATGTCGCGCGTATGGTCAGGAGCGCGATCAAGCGGGAACCCGCCTTCGGCGGCCAGCGCCAGTACCGGCAGCAGGACCAGCGCCGCGATCAGTTTTTTCAGCGATTTCATGATTCTGTTGTCCCTTCGCGCTTAATGCGGATGATACGTGACTCGTTCCGGCACCGGCTTGAAGGTACCGCTGCGGCTCCACCACGGCATCAGCAGGAAGAAGCCGAAGTAGATGAAGGTGCAGATCTGCGCCACCAGCGTGCGACCGGCGGTCGGCGGCAGTGTGCCCAGATAGCCGAGTACCAGGAAGGCGACGCCGAACACCAGGTAGATGTACTTGTGCCAGTCGGGGCGATAGCGGATCGACTTGGCCGGGGCCGAATCCAGCCACGGCAGCAGCGCCAGGATCATCACCGATACGCCCATCAGCACCACGCCCCAGAACTTGGCGTCGAACACCAGCATGCCGACGATCACCGCCAGGCCGATCACGGCGGTCGCGATCTTGGTCTTGCTGTGCAGCTTGGAGCGCACGAAGATCAGCGCCACGTAGGCGACGACGCCGGCGATCAGCCAGTACATGAAGTCGGACGTGGTCGCACGCAGAATCGAGTAGAACGGCGTGAAATACCAGACCGGCGCGATATGCGGCGGCGTGACCAGCGGGTCGGCCGGCAGGAAGTTGTTGTATTCGAGGAAGTAGCCGCCCATTTCCGGCGCAAAGAAGACCACCGCTGAGAACACGATCAGGAACACCGCCGCTGCCATCACGTCGTGCACCGTGTAGTACGGGTGGAACGGGATGCCGTCCAGCGGGATGCCGTTGGCGTCGGTCTTTTCCTTGATCTCGATGCCGTCCGGGTTGTTCGAGCCCACCTCATGCAGCGCGACGATGTGCGCCACCACCAGGCCGATCAGGATCAGCGGGATCGCGATCACGTGGAACGAGAAGAAGCGGTTCAGGGTGGCGTCCGACACCACGTAGTCACCGCGGATCCACAGCGACAGGTCCGGGCCGATGAACGGGATCGCACCGAACAGGTTGACGATCACCTGCGCGCCCCAGTACGACATCTGGCCCCACGGCAGCAGGTAGCCGAAGAAGGCTTCGGCCATCAGGCACAGGAAGATGGCGACGCCGAACAACCATACCAGTTCGCGCGGCTTGCGGTAAGAGCCATACAACAGGCCCCGGGTCATATGCAGATAGACCACGATGAAGAAGGCCGAGGCGCCGGTCGAGTGCATGTAGCGCACCAGCCAGCCCCAGGGCACGTCGCGCATGATGTATTCGACCGAGGCGAACGCCAGGGTGGCGTCCGGCTTGTAGTGCATCACCAGGAAGATGCCGGTGACGATCTGGATCACCAGCACCAGCAATGCCAGCGAGCCGAACGCATACCAGAAGTTGAAGTTCTTCGGCGCGTAGTATTCGGAGACATGCGCCTTCCAAGTGGCGGACAGCGGGAAACGGGCATCGATCCAGTTCAACGCCTTGTCGGCCAGCGGCGCGTCAGCGGGCAGCTTCTTTTCTTGGAATGCCATGATTACGCCTCACCCTTTTCGTCTTTGCCGATCACCAGCTTGTTATCGCCTTCGTACATGTAGCGCGGCACTTCGAGATTGTCCGGCGCCGGCTTGTTCTTGAACACGCGGCCAGCGAGATCGAAGGTCGAACCATGGCACGGGCACAGGAAACCGCCCTGCCAGTCGTCCGGCAGCGACGGTTGGGCGCCGGGCTGGAATTTCGAGATCGGCGAGCAGCCCAGGTGGCTGCAGATGCCGACCACGACCAGGATTTCCGGCTTGATCGAACGGTATTCGTTGTGCGCATATTCCGGCGTCGCGGCGAACTCGGTACGGTCGGAATTGGGGTCGGCGACTTCGCCGTCGGTCTTCTTCAGCGAAGCCAGCATTTCCGGCGAGCGCTTCAGGATCCATACCGGCTTGCCGCGCCACTCGACGGTCTTCATCGCACCCACGGCAAGGTCGGAAATGTCCACTTCGACCGGTGCACCGGCTGCCTTCGCCCGCTCCGATGGTTGAAAGGTAGAGACAAAGGCTCCTGCCGTTGCCAGCCCGGCCACGCCGCCCGCCGCGCATGTTGCGACCAGCAAGCCACGTCGGCCCGGATCGACCTGCTTTTCGTTACTCATACCAACCCCAATCAGTCAAAATGCGAAATATGCATGAAACTTCTAGCAACCTTAGATTATAGCGGAGCGCAACATCGTTTTAAAGCAAGTTTTAAGGTGGAAAAAGAGTCCTGCATATGGCGATGAATTGACGCCTATTTCTCGTATTTCGCCTCGAAATTCTGGCATCTTCGGCTAAGCACTGGGAATCACCGGCCTTGAATTGAACACTATCCCGGCAATGCAAACCGCAAGCAAAGGCAAGGCAGGCGGTGGAAACCCGATTCTTCTCCCTCGCTGTCTGCCTGGCGGCATCGGAAGCGGATGCAGGCGGTCTTCGCCGAGCCGCCAGCACTGGCACCTGAGCCCACGGTTCGCTGCATCAGG
>JBAUJK010000288.1:0-8366 GCA_049683695.1 Burkholderiaceae bacterium | reverse complement strand
GTACCGGTCCGGCCGGCGTGTCGACCTCGACCCAGCGCTGGCGCGCCGCCAGCTGCGCGTGGCGCCACAATTCCTGCATGTCGTTGACGCGCGCGTTGGCGATCTGGGCGTCGTCCAGCCGGCGCGTCACTTCGTCGGCATCCAGTCCGGCGAAGACCTCGACGATCAGCGCACGCAGGCTGTCGCGTGCATCGCTGCGGCGCGAATTGGAGGCGAAGTGCGCATCGTTCGCCAGCGCCGGCTGGCGCAGCACCTTGTCGCAAAAGGCCTGCCATTCGCGCTCGTTCTGCAACCCCAGCATCACGGTCTTGCCGTCGCCAGTCGGGAATGGGCCGTACGGATAGATGGTGGCGTGGGCGGCGCCGGCGCGCGGCGGCGGCGGCGCGCCGTCGTAGGCGTAGTAGAGCGGATAGCCCATCCATTCGACCATCGCTTCCAGCATCGAAATGTCGATGCGGCGGCCGCGCCCGGTCTTGCCGCGCTCGATCAGCGCCGCCAGGATGTTGGTATAGGCGTACATGCCGGCGGCGATGTCGGCGATCGAGCAGCCGGCCTTGGCCGGCTCGCCCGGCGTGCCGGTCACCGACAGGAAGCCGGCCTCACTCTGGATCAGCAGGTCGTAGGCTTTCTTGTCGCGGTACGGGCCATCGCTGCCGTAGCCGGAAATGTCGCAGACGATCAGGCCCGGAAACTGTTCGTGCAGCGCCTCGAACGACAGCCCGAGCCGCGCCGCCGCCCCCGGCGCCAGGTTCTGCACCAGCACGTCGGCGCCGGCCAGCAGCGCGCGCAGGATCGGTGCGGCTTGCGGCTCTTTGACGTCCAGCGTCAGGCTTTCCTTGGAGCGGTTGGTCCAGACGAAATGCGAAGCCAGTCCGTTGACGCGCTCGTCGTAGGCGCGCGCAAAATCGCCGACGCCGGGGCGCTCGATCTTGATCACGCGGGCGCCGAGGTCGGCCAGCTGGCGCGTGCAGAACGGCGCCGCGATCGCGTGTTCGAGGGTAACGACGGTGATGCCTTGCAGCGGGCGCATGGGGTTTCCTTAAAACGAGCGCGGCAGTCCGAGGATGTGTTCGGCCACGTACGACAGGATCAGGTTGGTCGAGATCGGCGCCACCTGGTACAGCCGGGTTTCGCGGAACTTGCGTTCGACGTCGTATTCGCTGGCGAAGCCGAAGCCGCCGTGGAACTGCAGGCAGGCGTTGGCGGCTTCCCAGGACGCGTCGGCCGCCAGCAGCTTGGCCATGTTGGCCTGCGCGCCGCAGGGCTGGTGGGCGTCGAACAGTTCGCAGGCCTTGAATCGCATCAGGCTGGCCGCTTCGACGTTGACGTAGGCGCGCGCGATCGGGAACTGCACGCCCTGGTTCTGGCCGATCGGGCGGCCGAACACCACGCGCTCGTTCGCGTATTTCGCCACCTTGTCGATGAACCAGTAGCCGTCGCCGATGCATTCGGCGGCGATCAGCGTGCGCTCCGCGTTCAGGCCGTCGAGGATGTACTTGAAACCCTTGCCTTCCTGGCCGATCAGGTTTTCCGCCGGGATTTCCAGGTTGTCGAAAAACAGTTCGTTGGTTTCGTGATTGACCATGTTCGGGATCGGCTGCACTGCCAGGCCTTGGCCGACCGCTTCGCGCAGGTCGACCAGGAAGATCGACATGCCCTCGGATTTTTTGGCGACCTCGGCCAGCGGTGTGGTGCGCGCCAGCAGGATCATCAGGTCCGAATGCTGCACGCGGGAAATCCACACCTTCTGGCCGTTGACGACGTAGCGGTCGCCTTTTTTCACCGCGACGGTCTTGATCCTGGTGGTGTCGGTGCCGGTGGTGGGCTCGGTCACCGCCATCGACTGCAGGCGCAGCTCGCCGCTGGCGATCTTCGGCAAGTACAGTTGCTTTTGCCCTTCCGAGCCATGCCGCAGCAGTGTGCCCATGTTGTACATCTGGCCGTGGCAGGCGCCGGAATTGCCGCCGCTGCGGTTGATTTCCTCCATGATCACCGAGGCTTCGGTCAGGCCGAGGCCGGAGCCGCCGTATTCCTGCGGGATCAGCGCCGCCAGCCAGCCGGCGGCGGTCAGCGCATCGACGAATTCTTCCGGGTAGCCGCGCTGCTCGTCGATCCGGCGGAAATAGTCGGCCGGAAACTCCGTGCACAGCGCGCGGATGGCGTCGCGGATGTCCTGGTGGGCGTCGGGCGTGGATTGCATGGCGATGGGTCCTGGCGGCGGGAAGGTGAAGGGGAGCGAAGAAACGCAAGCCCGGCCAGTGTGCCGCCATTGGCGGCTGGCGGCAATTCGCGATTGCCGAAGGGGGTGTTCAGCGCAACGGAAGCCGGTCCTGGGCAGACGATTCCGACTGCGCGGTCAGGCGCTCCACCAGCTGGCGCGCGAACAGCGGCAGCGACTGCAGGCTGCGCACGCAGATCTGCAGGTCGCGCACCGCCCATTCGTCCTCCAGCTGCACGATGCGCAGCGCCATGGTCCTGGCGTAGCGCTGCGCCGCCGAATCCGGCAGGATGCCGATGCCGGCGCCGGCTTCGATCATGCGACACAGCGCGTCGAAGTTGCCGACCTGGATGCGGATCTTCAGCGGCCGGTTCAAGTCGGCGGCGGCGCGCTGTAGGAAGGCGTGGATCGCACTCGCTTCCGGCAGGCCGACGTAGTCGTAGTCCAGCGTCTGTTCGAAATGCACTGCGTCGCGCTGCGCCAGCGGATGGTCGAGCGCGGTCGCCAGCACCAGCCGGTCGCGCTGGTAGGGCAATACCTCCAGGCCCTCGGTGCGGACGTTGCCGGCGACGATGCCGATGTCGGTGCGGCCGTCGCTGACCGCGCGCACGATGTCGTGCGACAGCCGCTCGCGCAGGTCGATGCTGATGTCCGGGTGTTCGGCCAGGAAGGCCGGCAGCGCGTTCGGCAGGAAATCGGTGATCGCCGTGGTGTTGGCGAAGATGCGCAGATGGCCCTTGATGCCGCGCGCGTACTCCTGCATGTCGCCGCGCAGCTGCTCCAGCTGCTGCAGCACCAGCCGTGCCTGGTGCAGCAGCGCCTGCCCGGGCGGCGTCAGCGTCACGCCCTGACCGCCGCGATGCAGCAGGCGCACGCCGAAGCCGTCTTCCAGGTTCTTCACGCGCGCGCTGGCGGCCGGCAGCGACAGGTGGCTGCGCTCGGCGCCGCCGGTCAGGCTGTTTTCCTCGGAAATGTTGACGAACAGGCGCAGGTCGACCAGGTCGAAATGCTGCGCCGGCGCGCGCGGAGCGGTTTTCCTGCTCACACGCAGCGGCCGCCGTCGACGTCGAGGCAGATGCCGTTGATGAAGGCCGCCTCGTCCGACGCCAGGTACAGTGCCGCGTGGGCGACGTCCAGCGCGGTCGAGAAGCGCCCGAGCGGGATCGTCGCCAGGAACTTCGCGCGCCGCTCGGCGTTCAGTTCGCCGCCGGCGAAATCCTCGGACAGCGCGGTGTCCGGGTTGAATACCGGATTGATGCAATTGACGCGGATGTTGTCGGGGCCGAGTTCGGCCGCCATCGACTTGCTGGTGCCGATCACCGCCGCCTTGCTGCCGTTGTACCAGGTGAGGCCCGGGCGTGGCCGCACGCCGGCGGTGGACGCGATGTTGATGAAGGCGCCGCCGCCCTGGCGCCGGAACACCGGCACCGCATGCAGCGCCGACAGGTAGATGCTCTTGACGTTGACCGCGTAGCACTTGTCGAATTCGGCTTCGTCGACTTCCAGCAGAGGCTGGTTGCGATGGGTCCAGCCGGCATTGTTGATCATCACGTCGAGCCGGCCGAACGCCCGCAGCGTGCCGGACACTAGCGCCGCCATGCTGGCGTTGGCGCTGACGTCGGCCGCCAGGAAGCGGGCGCTGCCGCCGGCGGCGGCGATTTCCCGCGCCACCTGTTCGCCGTGTCCGGCGAGGATGTCGGCGATCATGATGTGCGCGCCTTCCTGTGCCAGCCGGCGCGCGATGCCGGCGCCGATGCCGGAACCGGCGCCGGTGACGATGATCACCTTGTCCTGCAAACGCATGTGGTCTTTCCTCGCGGGTGAGTCAGTGCAGGCGCACGCGGTGGTCGATCTCGGTGACGCCATGGCGGATGGCAACGGTTTTGACGGTGGTGAAGCCGTACAGCGCCTCGAAACCCTTTTCGCGGCCGTGGCCGCTGTCCTTGACGCCGCCGAACGGCAGTTCGACGCCGCCGCCGGCACCGTAGTTGTTGATGAATACCTGGCCGGCGCGCACCGCGCGCGCGATGCGCAGCTGGCGTGCGCCGTCGGCGGTCCAGACACCGGCCACCAGCCCGAAGCGGGTGCTGTTGGCCAGTTGCACCGCGTGCGCTTCGTTGTCGAAGGGCATTGCCGCCAGTACCGGGCCGAACACTTCTTCCTGCGCCAGCCGGTGGTCGAACGGCACGTCACGCAGCAGCGTCGGTGCCTGGTAGAAGCCGGTCTCCGGCGCCTCGGCGACGATGCTGCCCTGGGCCATCACCGGAATGCCGTCGTTATGGGCGTCCGACAGGAAATCCCAGACCCGTTGCTGCTGGCTCTGGCGGATCAGCGGCCCGCAGTCGAGGTCCATCGCCGCCGGCCCCAGGCGCAGCTTTTCGAACATCGCTGCCAGCCGCTCCAGCAGCGCCGGATAGGCGGCGCGCTCGATCAGCAGGCGGCTGCCGGCCGAGCAGGTCTGGCCGGCGTTCTGCACGATCGCGTTGACCACGGTCGGCAGCACCTGGTCCATGTCGGCGTCGGCGAAAACGATCTGCGGCGATTTTCCGCCCAGTTCCAGTGTCACCGGCACAGGGTTTTCGGCCGCCGCCCGCACCACCCGCTTGCCGACCTCGGGCGAGCCGGTGAATGAAATGTGATCGACTCCCGGATGCGCGGCCAGCGCCGCGCCCGCCTCATGGCCGTAGCCGGTGACGATATTGACGGCGCCGGCCGGCAGGCCGGTATCGGCCGCCAGTTCCGCCAGTCGCAACAGCGACAGGCAGGCATCCTCGGCCGGCTTGACCACACAGGCGTTGCCTGCCGCCAGGGCGGCACCGACCGAGCGGCCGAAGATCTGCAGCGGATAGTTCCACGGAATGATGTGGCCGGTGACGCCGAACGCTTCGCGCAGCGTAAACACCGTGTAGCCGTGCTGGTAGGGAAGGGTCTCGCCGTGCAGCTTGTCGCAGGCGCCGGCGTAGAACTCGAAGTAGCGCGCCACCGCGGCGGCGTCGGCGCGCGCCTGGCCGAGCGGTTTGCCGCAGTCGCGCGCTTCGATCTGCGCCAGTTCCTCCTGGTGTAGGCCGATCGCCTGCGCCAGCCGCGCCAATTGCCGGCCGCGCTCGGCTGCCGGCATCAGTCCCCATTCGCCGTCGGCCGCGGTGCGTGCGGTCTGCACCGCGAAGTCGACGTCGTAGGCGTCGCCGCGCGCGAGTTCTGCGTACGGCTGACCGTCGGAGGGATCGATGACCGGGATGACGAGCGAGCTGTGGGAATGGATGCGGCGGTTGCCGATGAAATGCTGCGCGGACATGGGCGAACTCGGCGGAAGGAGACGGTCGATTATTGCGGAATCGTCGGGCAGCGGCAACCGGCCGATGTGCTGCGACGCACAATGAGAAAGCGAAACTCGTTATAATTTCACGTCAAAAAAAATTCCATCCCACGAGAAACCCACCATGAGTCTGAACAGCATTCCCGCCGGCCGCGATTTGCCCAACGATTTCAACGTCATCATCGAAATCCCGATGTGCGCCGATCCGATCAAGTACGAAGTAGACAAGGATTCCGGCGCGATTTTCGTCGACCGCTTCATGAGCACGGCGATGCAGTACCCGTGCAACTACGGCTACATCCCGCAGACGCTGGCTCCGGACGGCGACCCGGTCGACGTCCTGGTGATCACGCCGTTTCCGCTGTTCCCCGGCGTGGTGGTGCGCTGCCGTCCGATCGGGGTGTTGAAGATGACCGACGAAGCGGGCGGCGATTCGAAGCTGCTGGCGGTGCCGGTGGACAAGATCCTGTCGATCTACAAGCACTGGCAGAAACCGGAAGACATCAACGAACTGCGCCTGCACCAGATCCAGCATTTCTTCGAGCACTACAAGGATCTGGAAAAGGGCAAGTGGGTGAAGGTCGAAGGCTGGCACGGTCCCGACGAGGCGCGCGAGGAAATCGTCGCCGGCGTCGCCGCCTATGCCAAGCAGAAACAGCTCGCCTGAGCTAAACCGCCCCGAATCCTGAACGACCATTGCCCCGCCCGCGCGGGGCAATGTGTTTTTGGGTGAACCAAATGTTCCGCCGGCGTCAGGCCGGCTCGGCATGCTCCACCAGCAGCTGCACGCGCGTCACGCCGTTGTACTCGTTGGCATCCAGCCGGTAGGCGATGCGCGCCTTGGCCGGCAACGCTTCGGCATGCCCGAACCAGACCGCGTCGTAGCGCTGGCCGTTTCTTTCCAGGAAAAGCTTCAGGTGGCGCTCCTTCAGCAGACGCTGGTTGACCACCCGGAACTCGTCGCAGAATACCGGCGGCGCGAAACCCTGGCCCCACACCTCGCGATCCAGGATGTCGATGAACTGCGGCGTGAAATAGGCTTCCTCCAGCGAGCCATCGGTTTCCAGCACCCGTTCCAGCTGGCTCGGACCGAGCCAGTCGCGGCCGACCGCCTCGAAGGCGGCGGAAAAGGCGTCGAAGGCATCGGCACGGATCGTCAGGCCGGCCGCCATCGCATGGCCGCCGAATTTCTCGATCAGCGTCGGCGCCTGCTTCGAGACCAGGTCGAGCGCATCGCGCAAATGGAAGCCGGCGATCGAGCGGCCCGACCCTTTCAGCTTGCCATCGTCGCCCGGCGCGAAAGTGATCGCCGGACGATAGAAGCGATCCTTCAGGCGCGATGCGACGATGCCGATCACGCCCTGGTGCCAGGAGGCATCGAACACGCTGACAGTGGCCTTGTCGCTCGGATCGAAGTGCTCCAGCAACTGCAGCGCGGTATCCTGCATGCCCGTTTCGATCTCGCGCCGTTCGCGGTTGATGGCGTCGAGCTGCTGCGCGATGGCCCAGGCGCGGCCGGCATCGTCGGTAGTCAGGCATTCGATGCCGAGCGCCATGTCGGCCAGGCGCCCAGCCGCGTTCAGGCGCGGCCCGAGCGCGAAGCCGAGGTCGAACGGCGTCGCCCGACGGGCCTCGCGGCCGGCAGCGTGGAACAGCGCGGCGATGCCAGGCTGCATGCGGCCGGCGCGCATCCGCTTCAGGCCCTGCGCGACCAGGACACGGTTGTTGGCGTCCAGCCGCACCACGTCGGCCACCGTGCCGAGCGCGACCAGGTCGAGCAGCGCGTCCAGCCGCGGCTGGCTGCCGGCATCGAAGACAGCGCGCCGGCGCAGTTCGGCACGCAGTGCCAGCAGCACGTAGAACATCACGCCGACGCCGGCCAGATGTTTGCTGGGGAAGCCGCAATGCGGCTGGTTGGGGTTGACGATCACGCGCGCATCCGGCAGCTGCTCGGCCGGCAGGTGATGGTCGGTCACCACCACGTCGATGCCGCGCCGGTTGGCTTCGGCCACGCCGTCGATGCTGGCGATGCCGTTGTCGACCGTGATCAGGATGTCGGGCGACTTTTCGCGCGCGGCCAGCGCGACGATTTCCGGCGTCAGGCCATAGCCGTATTCGAAGCGGTTGGGGACGATGAAATCGACCTGTGCGCCGAGCCAGCGCAGGCCGCGCAGCGCCACCGCGCAGGCGGTGGCGCCGTCGCAGTCGTAGTCGGCGACGATCACCATCTTCTTGCGCGCGGCAATCGCGTCGGCCAGGAAGGCAGCCGCCTGATCGACGTGCAGCAAGCCCTCCGGCTTGTACAGCGCAGTCAGTTCGCTCGACAGTTCAGCGGCGTCGGACAGGCCGCGCGCCGCGTACAGGCGCGCCAGCACCGGGTGCACGCCGGCCTGCCGCAGGCGCTCGGCGTCCCGCAGCGGAAACGGGCGGATCGCGATCCGGGTCATCGCTTCAACCGTGCCAGCGACGGCTTAATCCAGAACTTGCGCAGCGAACCGCTGCTGGCGCCGGCTTCGATGAGCTCGGTGGCGTTGCTGCAGACCAGCGTCAGGCGCTCGATCTTCCCGGATTGCAGCGCTTCCAATAGCGGCGCGAACCATGCGCTTTCCAGCGCGTGCATGCGCTCCAGCCAGTACGACCAGTCGCCGGCCAGTGCCGCCGTGCTCAGCTCGTCCAGCACCAGCAGTGCGTGGCGTGGCGGGTCGGACAACAGCTGTGCGGCACTGTCGGCCCGCCGCCTCGCGGCGTCGCCGCTGCAGGCGGCCATCGTCGGCGGCAGGTTGAACACGTCGGACCAGCCGCTGCCGGCGCTGGCCGCGGCCGGCGCACCGC
>JBAUJK010000287.1:0-3809 GCA_049683695.1 Burkholderiaceae bacterium | reverse complement strand
CATCATGGGAGCACCGCAGCGACTGCCGCCACGCCAGGAGCGGCGGCCGCCGCTTCGGCCCAGTCGAGCGCGGCGTCCGGCGCATCGTAATCGACGATGCGCGCCAACCGGCCGTCAGCACCGACGATGTGGAAGGCCGCGTTGTGCTCAAACTCGCCGAGCGGCGCCGGCACCACGACGATGCCGAACGCATCCAGCAGCGCCTGCCGCTGGCCGCTGTCGGCGACGCCAGCGAACTGCCAGATCTGCGGCTGCGCCCGCATCCGCTCTGCATAGGCGGCCAGCTGCGCAGCATCGTCGGCCGGGTCGAAGCTGATCGACAGCAGCCGCACCCGGCCCGCCAGCCCGGTCTCGACCAGCCGGCGCTGCATCTGCTGCAGCTCGCTGCCCATCGCCGAGCAGATCGCGTTGCAGCGGGTATAGATGAAATTGACGATCGTGACCCGGCCATCCTGCTGCAAGGCTTGCGCCAGCGGCAGCTCCTGCCCGGACGCGAACTGCAGCGTCGCCGCCGGCAGCGCTTTTGGCGCGCGCGCCACCGCCTGTCGGCGCGCCGCCTCGGTGGTGACCGCCTGAAAGCCGTCGGTGCCGTGCCAGAGCGCGCCGATGCCAGCGGCCAGTACCAAAAGCAGCGCGGCCCACGTCTTCATTGCCGTCCCTACTTCAGCGCCGCCAGGTCGGCGTCGCCGTTCCACGGCGTCTTTTGCGCGGCGCGGGCGGCGCGCGCCGCCTTGACCACCGCTTCGTCGACCTTGCCGGCGCTATTGCCGAAGTTGCTGCGTACGTGGGTCAGGACGGCGGCGATCTCGGCATCGCTCAGCTTTTCGCCGAAGGCCGGCATCGCGCCGTTGTAGGTGGCGCCGGCCACCGTCAGGCTGCCGGTGATGCCGTGCAGCAGGATCTTGGCGACCAGCTCTTCCTTGCCGTTGACCCATTCCGACTTCGCCAGCGGCGGGAACACGCCGGGCAGGCCGGCGCCGGTGGCCTGGTGGCAGGCGATGCACTGGGCGGCGTAGATCTGCGCGCCGTCGACCGCGCCGCCGGCGACAGCAGTGTGCGCCATCAGGGCGGCCGTGGTGCGACTGTCGCCCAACGCCGGGTCCTGTCCGGGACGGGAGAGAAGGATATAGCCGATGGCCCACAAAAACACCCCGGCGACGATCACGATCACGAGCTTTGGCACCGGCCGGTAGGATTCATACGGTTCCGGCATTTCGCGCTTTTGCGCATCCAGTTGTTCCAGGTCTTGCGGCATGCTTGTCTCTCCGAGCGGGGTGGTGCGGCGCGCCGCTGGCCAGCGCCGCATGAATGGCGGCTACTTGACGGCAGCCGGCGCGGCAATAATCGGATAGGTATGGTCCAGTCCCAGCAGGTAGGTCACCAGATCCTGCACCTCGGGCTTGGCCACCACCACCTTGTTTGGCGGCGCATTGCCGGGCGGCAGGTTGACCACCCGGTCGCCCTGCTCGGCCTTGTCCTTGACGTCAAACAGGTACGGGTAGGACGGCATGATGCTGCCCGGCGTATAGGCGCGCGGCTGGTACAGGTGGCCGAGTTGCCAATCGGCGCTGGGCTGGCGCGCGCCGATGTTGAACAGATCGGGCCCGGTGCGCATGGTGCCCAGCAGGTGCGGCTTGTCGTAGTAGTAGTCGGCCGCCACCGAGACCCGGCCCCAGCCGCGCTGCGCATCGGGCGCTTGCGCGGTATCGCGCGGCTGCTGCGAATGGCAATACACACAACCGTTCTTGATGTATTGATCGCGCCCACGCAACTCGGCCGAAGTGTACGGCTTCAGGCCGGCAGCCGGCTTCAGATCGGACAACTGCAGATAGGGGATCACGACCAGCGCGGAAGTTGCCAGCGCCAGCGTAACCATGGCGCCGCTCAGTAGCTTGATTTCGTTTTCCATGATCAGGCTCCCGCCGGAACGGCCAACGGGGCGGCCGGCTTTTTATGGAACAGCGCCGCGCCGATGCGCTGCGGCCCGTGGCGAAATGCCATCGCAATAAAGTGGAAGGCAAATACCAGGTGGCCAAGGGTCATGACGGCGCCGCCGATGGACCGCGCTTTCAGGTACGGGATGGTGACGTGGACCGAATCCATGAACGGCTTGCTGGCATCCAGCATCGCCAGGCCTTGCAGCCAGCCGCCGATCGACAAGCCGATGAAATAAATGGCAAAGCCGCCCACTACCAGCCAGAAATGCAGCGCGATCAGCTTCGGATACGGCCATTCCCACGCCATCACGCGCGGCATGATGAAGTACACCGCGCCGAACATCACCATCGAGACAAAACCGTACAAGCCAAGGTGCGCATGGGCCACCGTGAAATGGGTGAAGTGCGCCACGGTGCTGACGCTGCGCAGCGCCTCAAACGAACCCTCGACCGAACTGAGCGTGTACATCATGCCGCCCAGCACGATGAAGCGCAGCGTCGGCGAATAGATCAGCGTCTTGAAATGGCCGCGCATGGTCAGGTGCTGGTTGACCGAGAACGCCAGCACCGGCACGATCATCATCATGCTTTGCACGATCGACAGCGTGATCAGCCAGCCCGGCACCGGGCCGCCGACCAGGTGGTGGCCGCCGACCTGGCCATAGAAGAAAGCCAGTGCCCAGAAGCCGAGCAACGACAGGTTGTACGACTGAATCGGACGGCCAATGATCTTCGGCAGGAAGTAATACACCGATGCCAGCGCCATTGGCGTATAGAACAGGCCCAGCACGTTGTGGCCAAACCACCAGTTCATGGTGGCTTGCTCGACGCCGAAGTGCACGCCCGGGATTTTCGCGATCAGGTACAGGGTCGGGAACCAGAACAGCGCCGCGCCCATGTACCAGATCGACACATACAGATGCTTGACGCGCCGGTTGGCGAGGGTGAATACCAGCGGCAAGCCCACCAGCGCGCCGCCCATCACCAGCAGGATACTGACCTGCCACGGAATTTCCAGCCATTCCATGCCGTCGTTCAAGCCGACCGCGATGCATCCCAAGCCGGCGATCAGGCCGGCGTTCCACAGCATCGCGCCGAGAATCGCGAAGCGGGCGCCGACCAGCGCCGTCTTCAACAGGCGCGGCAACACCCAGATGGCGACGCCGAAGGTGGCCATCGGCGCCCAGCCATAGGCAACGATGTTCAAGTGAATCGTGCGGATGCGGCCGAAGGTAAGCCAGGCGTACTGGGTGAGAAAATCCGGCTCATGCAGCTTGATCGAGCTGATCAAGCCGGCCGACGAGGCCAGCACCAGCCATACTATGGCGCAGGACAGGAAGACGAAGGCGACGAACGCGGTCGAACGGTCGGCTTCGACCCGATCCTTCAACTGCTGTGCCAGCACGGCGGCGTCGACCGGCGCTTGCACCGGCCGCGGCACCGCATCCACCATGCGCTGCAGGCCGGAGCGCTGCGCCGCGGTGGCAGCCGGCTCCTCCACCATGCCGATCTCTCCATCCGAAAAAATCACCTTGGCAGCTTCCGGGTTCTCGTCGAACAGCTTCTTGCGCAGCGACCAGATGAACACGAACAGCCCGGTGACCGACAGCACGAAGGAAAACAGCAGGATGGTGATGGTATCCATGGAACCTCAGCGATCAAGAACGAAAAAAGGAAGCCCGGCGGCACGGCGCGGGCTTCCTTCGGGCGGGGGGAGCGGGCGCTGCGCGGCGGCGGTCGGCCAGTGCTAGCCGTCGCGGCCGTCGATGCGGGCGCGGCACAGATACGGGCCGTACACCGCCAGATACAGCAGGAAGGCGGCGCTCCAGCACAGCGTCGCGGCCAGCAGCGCGTGCTCGCGCACGGCCGGCG
>JBAUJK010000286.1:0-7605 GCA_049683695.1 Burkholderiaceae bacterium | reverse complement strand
CCGGCCCGGCGTGGCGTGCGCGGCCCGCACAATCTGAAGAGCCGGCGCGGCCCGCGTGCCGAGCGGCGCGAGCCGAAAGCCGAGCAGAGCGAGCCGGCCGCTGCCGATGGCGAGCGTCAGCCGCACGGCGCAGAAGCGCAGCGCCGTCGCCAGGATGGCGGCCGCGGCAAGAAGGGCGCACAGGGCGCACCGCGCAAGGACAACGGCAAGCGCGGCCGCAATGGCGGCCACGCGCCGGCCGACGACGCCTTTTCGTTCGTCACTTCCGACGATTTCGACCGCCTGGCGGATGCCGCCGACGGCCAGCGCAACGGCCGCCAGTCGGCCAAGAACGTGCGGCGCGACCTGACCGCCGAAGACGATGCGCCGAAGCTGCACAAGGTGCTGGCCGAAGCCGGACTCGGTTCGCGGCGCGACATGGAAGACCTCATCATCGCCGGGCGTGTCTCGGTCAACGGCGAACCGGCGCACACCGGGCAGCGGATTCTGCCGACCGACCAGGTGCGCATCAACGGCAAGCTGCTGCAGCGCAAGGTCGCCAAGCGGCCGCCGCGGGTACTGATCTACCATAAGCCGGCCGGTGAAATCGTCAGCAGCAACGATCCGGAAGGTCGCGCTTCGGTGTTCGACCGGCTGCCGCCGATGAAGGCTGGCAAGTGGCTGGCGGTCGGCCGTCTCGACTTCAACACCGAAGGTCTGCTGCTGCTGACTACCTCGGGCGACCTCGCCAACCGGCTGATGCACCCGCGCTACGGCATCGAACGCGAGTATGCGGTGCGCACGCTGGGCGAACTGGAAGAGGGCATGCGCCAGAAATTGCTGGCCGGCATCGAACTCGACGATGGCGTCGCCCAGTTCTCGAAGATCGCCGACGGCGGCGGCGAAGGCGTTAACAAGTGGTACCGAGTGGTTATCGGCGAAGGTCGCAACCGCGAAGTGCGGCGCATGTTCGAAGCGGTCGGCCTGACAGTGTCGCGCCTGATCCGCACCCGCTATGGCGCGCTGACGTTGCCGCCGACCTTGAAGCGCGGCCGCTGGGAAGAACTGGACGAGCACGCGGTGCGCGCGCTGCTGAATGCCAGCGGCCTGGAAAAGATCGCGGCCCAGGGCAAGACGGCGAACAAGGAGCAGCGTGCCAACGGCAACCGCAAGGTCAATGGCAACAGCTTCGACAAGGATCCGCGCGCCGGGCGCGGCATACCGTCGCCGTACGGCCGCAATCCGGGCCAGGGCCAGGGCCAGCGCGCCCAGCGCAGCCGTCAGCCGGACCCGCTGCAGACCGCGCTCGGCTTTCCCGACGCCGGCCAGCAGCGCCGCGGCCACGGCATGCGCCAGGGGCGTGGGCCGGCGGCGATGCCGGGACTGCCGCGCCGCCGTTCGCGCGGATAGGTTTGCCCGGTTTCGGATTGCGGGAAATCGCGGCAGCGGTTATAATTTCTGAGTTAACAAGGGCCGCGCCGGTGTTTCCATGGGCGGCCTTCATAAGAAAGATGGGCGGATGCCCATTTTTTTTTTGTTGAGCATTTTGCGATGGCGGTTCCGGTTGCCGGCCGGGCATGCCGTTTCTTTTGACGGTGGCGGAGAGCAATGCTGGAGCTGATTGAAAAAACGCTGGCCGGCATGGGGTACGAGCTGGTCGATTTCGAGCGCGGCGCGCACGGCTTGCTGCGCGTGTACATCGATTTCGCGCCGGAGCATATCGAGCGCGGCGCAATCACGCTGGACGATTGCGAGAAAGTGACGCACCAGTTGCTGCACGTGCTGACGGTGGAAAACGTCCCTTACGAGCGGCTCGAGGTTTCGTCGCCCGGGCTCGACCGGCCGCTGAAAAAAGTCGCCGATTACCTGCGCTTTGCAGGCCAGGAGGCGATTGTTAAACTACGTGTTCCCATGCCGCAGGCGGCGCGCCGCAAGACGTTCCAGGGCATTCTGTGCGCCCCCGATGGCGAGCGGCTGGCACTGGAATTCGACGGCAACGAAGGTCCGGCGAAACTGGAGTTTACGCTCGCGGATGTGGACAAGGCACGCTTGGTGCCGCAAGTGAAATTTAGGAGTCGCAAAGCATGAGTCGCGAAATTCTGCTGTTGGTCGATGCGCTGGCGCGCGAAAAAAACGTCGACAAGGACGTCGTTTTTGGAGCGCTGGAGCAGGCGCTTGCGCAGGCCACCAAAAAGCGCTACGAGGGAGATGCCGACATCCGTGTCGAGATCGACCGCGAAACCGGCGAGTTCGAATCGTTCCGCCGCTGGCGCGTGGTGCCGGATGAGGCCGGCCTGCAGATGCCGGACCAGGAGATGCTGCATTTCGAGGCGCGCGAGCGCGACCCCGACATCGAGGTCGACAGCTATATCGAGGATCCGATCGAATCGGTCGAGCTCGGCCGCCGCTTTGCGCAGGACACCAAGCAGGTGGTGCTGCAGCGCATCCGCGACGCCGAGCGCGAACAGATCCTCGCCGATTTCCTCGAGCGCGGCGACGCGCTGGTGACCGGCACCATCAAGCGCATGGAGCGCGGCGACGCGATCGTCGAGTCCGGCAAGATCGAGGCGCGCCTGCCGCGCGACCAGATGATCCCGAAGGAAAACCTGCGCATCGGCGACCGCGTGCGCGCGTTCATCCTGCGCATCGACCGCAATGCGCGCGGACCGCAGGTGATCCTGTCACGCACCGCACCGGAATTCATCATGAAGCTGTTCGAGCTGGAAGTGCCGGAGATCGAGCAGGGCCTGCTGGAAATCAAGTCGGCGGCGCGCGACCCCGGCGTGCGCGCCAAGATCGCGGTGTTCACCAACGACCGCCGCATCGATCCGATCGGCACCTGCGTCGGCATGCGCGGCTCGCGCGTGCAGGCTGTCACCGGCGAACTGGGCGGCGAGCGGGTCGATATCGTGCTGTGGTCGGAAGATCCGGCGCAGTTCGTGATCGGCGCGCTGGCGCCGGCCAACGTGTCGTCGATCGTGGTCGATGAAGACAAGCACGCGATGGACGTCGTGGTCGACGAGGAAAACCTGGCGATCGCGATCGGCCGTGGCGGCCAGAACGTACGCTTGGCGTCGGAGCTGACCGGCTGGCAGATCAACATCATGACCGCCGAGGAATCGGCCGACAAGATGGCGCTGGAAACGGCGGCGACCCGCGCGCTGTTCATGGAAAAGCTGGATGTCGACCAGGAAGTCGCCGACATCCTGGCCGAGGAAGGCTTTTCCAGCCTGGAAGAGATCGCCTACGTGCCGATCAACGAGATGCTGGAAATCGAGTCCTTCGACGAGGAAACGGTCAACGAATTGCGCACCCGCGCGCGCGACGCGCTGCTGACCGAGGCGATCGCGTCGGAAGAAGGACTGGACGGCATGGAGGAGGCGCTCGCCAACCTGGACGGCATCGACCGCAGTACTGCCGGCAAGCTCGGACTGGCCGGCATCAAGACGCTGGATGCGTTTGCCGGCCTCGCCTACGACGAGTTCGGTGCGATCCTGGCGCTGCCGACCGATCGCGCGCGCGCGCTGATCGCAAGCGGATTTGAAGACGTGACCGACGATGAAATGAAGCTCATCGACGCCAAGTACGATGAGCGTGCCAAGGCCCTGCAGGCGGCGGCATGGAATCTGACCGAAGCCAGGTGATCGGGAGCATTCCAGTTATCGTCTGCCGCCACATAGAAAAGAGGACTGAATGGCGAGTAACAACGTAGCCCAATTTGCCACCGAGCTGAAAATGCCGGCCGATCTTCTGCTCAAGCAGTTGCGCTCTGCCGGCGTCGACAAGCAGTCGGAGGCGGACCCCTTGTCGAAGCAGGACAAGGACAAGCTGCTCGAGCATCTGCGGCGTGCGCATGGCGCGGGAGGCGATGGCGAAAAGAAGAAGATCACCCTGACCCGCAAGGAAACCAGCGAAATCAAGCAGGCCGACGCCACCGGCAAGTCGCGCACGATCCAGGTCGAAGTACGCAAGAAGCGCACCTTCATCAAGCGCGACGAACCGGTTGTCGAGGAAGCGCCGGCGGTCGCCGCCGCGCCCGTGATCGACGAGGCGGAACAGGAACGGCGCGCCGAGGAAGCGCGCCGCCAGGCGGAACTGATCGCGCGCCAGGAAGCCGACCTGCGCGAAAAGCAGGAGCGGCTGGCGAAGCTGGAAGCTGAGAAGCAGGCGCAGGCCGAGGCGATGGCGCACGCCGAGATTGCTGCCCGCGAGGCTGCCGCCGCGCCGGCCGCGGCTGCCGCGGTGTCTGCCGACGAGGAGCGCCGCGCCGCCGAGGAAAGCAAGAAGAAGTCCGCCGAGCTGGCGCGGGAAGCGGCCGAGAAGGCCGCCGCTACCGAGCGCGCGCGCAAGGCGGTCGAGGACGAGGTGGCCCAGATCAAGCTGATGATGAGTCAGCCGCGCAAGGTGATCAAGGCGCCGGAACTACCGGCTGCCGGCGCCAAGGCGGCCGACGGCACGCTGCATCGTCCGGGCGAAAAGAAGCCGGGCGAGAAGAAGGATGACAAGAAGCCGGTGACCGACAAGAAGTCGATCAAGTCGGCCAACGTCTCCTCCACCTGGCAGGACGACGCCAAGAAGCGCGGGCTCGGCATCAAGACCCGCGGCAACGCCGGCGGCGGTCGCGACGGCTGGCGCGCCGGACCCAAGGGGCGGCGCGGTGGCCATCATGCCGACGCCCACGAGAGCAACTTCCAGGCACCGACCGAAGCCATCGTCAAGGACGTGCACGTACCGGAGACGATCACCGTCGCCGAGCTGGCGCACAAGATGGCGGTGAAGGCGTCCGAGGTCATCAAGCACCTGATGAAGCTGGGCCAGATGGTCACCATCAACCAGGTGCTGGACCAGGAAACCGCGATGATCGTGGTCGAGGACATGGGGCACGTCGCACACGCGGCCAAGCTCGACGACCCGGAAGCGATGCTGGCCGAAGGCCAGGAGCATACCGACGCCGAGGCGCTGCCGCGTGCGCCGGTGGTGACCGTGATGGGCCACGTCGACCACGGCAAGACTTCGCTGCTAGACTACATCCGCCGCACCAAGGTCGCTTCCGGCGAAGCCGGCGGCATCACCCAGCACATCGGCGCCTACCACGTGAAGACGCCGCGCGGCATCGTCACCTTCCTCGATACGCCGGGCCACGAGGCGTTCACCGCGATGCGCGCCCGCGGCGCGCAGGCGACCGACATCGTGATCCTGGTGGTGGCCTCGGATGACGGCGTGATGCCGCAGACCAGGGAAGCGATCGCGCACGCGAAGGCGGCCAACGTGCCGCTGGTGGTGGCGATCACCAAGATCGACAAGCCGACTGCCAACCCGGACCGCGTCAAGCAGGAACTGGTGGCGGAAAACGTGGTGCCGGAAGAATACGGCGGCGACGCGCCGTTCATCCCGGTGTCGGCCAAGACTGGCGAGGGTATCGATTCGCTGCTGGAAAACGTGCTGCTGCAGGCCGAGGTACTGGAACTGAAGGCGCCGGTGGATGCGCCGGCCAAGGGTCTGGTGATCGAAGCGCGCCTCGACAAGGGGCGCGGTCCGGTGGCGACGATCCTGGTGCAGTCGGGTACGCTGAAGCGCGGCGACGTCGTGCTGGCCGGCTCGGCCTATGGCCGCGTGCGTGCGATGCTGGACGAGAACGGCAAGAGCATCAGCGAGGCCGGTCCTTCGATTCCGGTCGAGATCCAGGGCCTGACCGAGGTGCCGGCTGCCGGCGAGGACGTGATGGTGATGTCCGACGAGCGCAAGGCGCGCGAAATCGGCCTGTTCCGCCAGGGCAAGTTCCGCGACGTCAAGCTGGCGCGGCAGCAGGCGGCCAAGCTGGAAAACATGTTCGAGCAGATGGGCGACGGCGAAGTCAAGAACCTGCCGCTGATCATCAAGACCGACGTCCAGGGCTCCCAGGAAGCGCTGGTGCAATCGCTGCAGAAGCTGTCGACCCCGGAAGTGCGGGTGCAGGTGGTGCATGCCGGCGTCGGCGGCATCAGCGAATCGGACGTCAACCTGGCGGTGGCCTCGAAGGCGGTCATCATCGGCTTCAACACCCGTGCCGACGCACCGGCGCGCAAGCTGGCGGAAGCCAGCGGTATCGACATCCGCTACTACAACATCATTTACGATGCGGTGGACGAGATCAAGGCGGCGCTGTCGGGCATGCTGGCACCGGAAAAGCGCGAACAAGCGCTGGGGCTGGTCGAAATCCGCCAGGTGTTCCACGTCAGCAAGGTCGGTTCGATCGCCGGCTGCTACGTGCTGGACGGCCTGGTGCGGCGCGGCTCCTCGGTACGACTGCTGCGCAACAACGTGGTGATCTGGACCGGCGAACTGGATTCGCTGAAGCGCTTCAAGGACGACGTCAAGGAAGTCAAGGCCGGTTTCGAATGCGGGCTGTCGCTGAAGAATTTCAACGACATCGAGCAGGGCGACCAGCTCGAAGTATTCGAAGTCCAGGAAGTCGCGCGCACGTTGTAGGCGGCGGCTCCCGTTTTGCAGCCCGGATCGGCGCCGCCGGCGCCTCTCCGGGCTGTGTCGTTTTGAAGGTGGCAAACCATGGCGAAACACAGTAAATCGATACCCGGGCGCGGCCTGCGGGTGGCCGACCAGATCCAGCGCGATCTGTCGGAACTGATCGCGTTCGAACTGAAGGATCCGCGCGTGGGCATGGTCACGATCACCGAGGTACAGGTGACGCCGGACTATGCGCATGCGAAGGTATTCTTCACCACTCTGGTCGACGATCCGCAGGCGGTGCGCAACACGCTGCAAGGCCTGGCCAAGGCGGCCGGCTTTTTGCGCACCCAGCTCGGGCGGCGGCTGACCATCCATACGCTGCCGGAGCTGCATTTCGTGCACGATACGTCGACTGCGCGTGGCATCGAGATGGGACGCCTGATCGAAGAGGCCAACGCCAGCCGCGCGCGCGATGCCGATCCGGAAGAGTAAAGCGTACGGCGTGCGACGCAAGCAAGATGCCTGACATTCCGCAGAAAAGAATCCGGCTGCCGATCGACGGCGTGCTGCTGCTGGACAAGGCTGCCGGCGGTTCCAGCAACGATGCGCTGGTCAAGGCCAAGCGGCTGTTGAATGCGAGGAAGGCCGGCCACACCGGCACCCTCGATCCGTTCGCCACCGGCCTGCTGCCGTTGTGCTTCGGCGAGGCGACCAAGTTCGCGCAGGACTTGCTGGACGCCGACAAGACCTACGAGGCGGTGGTCCACCTGGGCGTGCGCACCGCCACCGGCGACACCGAGGGCGAGGTGCTGGAGCAGCGCGCGGTCGACGTCGATACGGTGGCGATCGAGCACGCGCTGCAGCGCTTTCGCGGCCCGATCGAACAGGTACCACCGATGCACTCGGCCCTGAAGCGTGATGGCAAGCCGCTGTACGAATACGCGCGCGCCGGCATCACGCTGGAGCGCGCCGCGCGCGCGGTGACCATCCATCGGCTCGAATGCCTCGATTACCGCCCACCGTTCCTGACCCTGCGGGTGAGCTGCAGCAAGGGTACCTACATCCGCGTGCTGGGCGAAGACATCGGCGCCGCGCTCGGCTTCCGGAGTCGCTGCCAGCGCCTCCAATGTGACAGAGCCGGCCAGCGTCAGTGCGCCG
This sequence comes from Burkholderiaceae bacterium, assembly GCA_049683695.1. Classification (GTDB taxonomy): domain Bacteria; phylum Pseudomonadota; class Gammaproteobacteria; order Burkholderiales; family Burkholderiaceae_D; genus DATJCV01. Next base: position 21 of record JBAUJK010000286.1, on the reverse strand, counting down.
ACCGCGGTGCGGCGCAGCGCC
>JBAUJK010000285.1:0-2701 GCA_049683695.1 Burkholderiaceae bacterium | reverse complement strand
CGCTGCACCCGTCGCCGGCGCCGCGGCGCATCGCCTGCATCGGCGCCGCCGCCGCGCTATTGGCTGCCGCGCTGCTGTGGCGGCGCCCGCTGGAAGCGTCGATGGCGTCGCACATGCTGCTGCAGATGCCGGCGATCTTCGTCGCCGGCCTGCTGGCGGCGCGCGCCGGCGGCAGCGCGCCGGACTGGCTGTGCGGCTACGACCGGTACGGTCTTCCGGGCTTGCTGGCGCTATCCTTCGTGCTCGGCTACTGGATGATCCCGAAGGCGATCGACCAGGTGCTGGTGGCGCCGACGGCCGAAGCGCTGAAGTTTGCATCGCTGTTCGGCGCCGGCCTGCTGGCCGCCGGCAGCTTTGGCCGTGCGAACCCGGTGATCCAGCTGTTCTTCGTCGGCAACGCGGCGTGGATGACGGCGATCGTCGGCCTGTTGTACCAGGACAACCCGGCGCGGCTGTGCAACTTCTACCTGCTGGACGACCAGGTGCGTGCCGGGCAGGGGCTGGTGCTGCTGTCGGTGGTACTGCCGGCGCTGTGGCTGTGGCGCGTGCTGCGCAATCCGGCCGACCGGCGGCTGCTGGCCTGAATCACGTTTATGAACTTTTGAATTTGTTGAATGGAACCGGCATGAAACACGCAAGCATCACGCGCGCCGCGGTGCGCGATCTGGTCGACCAGTTTTATGGGAAGGTGCGCGACGACGAGCTGTTGGGGCCGGTGTTCTACCTGGCGCTGGGCGACGACTGGGGGCCGCACCTGGACAAGCTGACCGAATTCTGGTCCACCATCGTGCTCGGCACGCGCAGCTTCCATGGCAACGTCTACGGCACCCACATGGCGCTGGCCGACATCGAGCCGGAACACTTCCAACGCTGGCTCGGGCTGTTCGAGGAAACTGTGCACCAGCTGTTCGAGCCGGCTGATGCCGACTCCTTCCTGACGATGGCGCACCGGGTCGCCTCCAGCCTGCAGATCGGCTTCTTCGGCGACGTGCTGGTCACGCAGGGTTGACGCGGCCGATCGGCTGCAAAAACTCGGTGCCGGCGCATGGGATAATGCCTCGCCTTTCCCTTGCGTGACGTGATGCGATTTTCAAAAATTCTGCAGGCGGCGGCCTTGCTGCTGCTGTTGAACGGCTGCGCCGCGCCGCCGGTGGCCACCGCCAACGACTTGCCGGCGCCGGTAGCGCGCGCGCTTGCCGGCAGCGGCATTCCGTCGGACGCGGTCGGACTCTACGTGCAGGAAGTCGCTGCGCCGGGCCGGGTGCTGGCGGCGGTCAACGCCGCGCAAGCCTTCGTGCCGGCCTCGACCATGAAGCTGGTCACCACCGACGCCGCGCTGGAACTGCTCGGCCCGACCTTTTCCTGGCGCACCGAAGCCTATGCCAGCGGCAGCATCGACGGCGAAGTGCTGCGCGGCGATCTGATCATCAAGGGCAGCGGCGACCCGAAGCTGGTGGTGGAAAAATTCTGGCTGTTCCTGCGCCAGATCCGCGCTGCCGGCATCCGCGACATCCGCGGCAACCTGGTGCTCGACCGCAGCGTGTTCGAGGAGGACGGCGCCTTCGACGCCGCCGCCTTCGACGACGACCCGGCGCGGCCGTACAACGTCGGTCCCGACGCGCTGCTGCTGAACTACAAGACCTTCGGCTTTCGCTTCGCGCCGGACCCGGCGGCCGGCGTGGTGCGGGTCGCGGTCGATCCGCCGCTGGCCGGTTATCCGGTGACGGCGCCGAAGCTCGCGGCCGGCAGCTGCGACGACTGGCGCGTCAAGCTGCTGCCGTCGGTGGATGCCGACAGCGCCCGCTTCGGCGGCGCCTATGCCGCCTCCTGCGGCGACCAGATCTGGTATCTGCACCCGTACCGGATGAGCCCGACCCAGTATTTCGGCGCCGTGTTCCGCCAGCTGTGGAGCGAACTCGGCGGCAGCTTCGGCGGCGAGGTCAGGAACGGCCTGGTGCCGGCCGGCGCGCGGCTGGTGGCCAGCTGGGATTCGGTGGCGCTGCCGGAAGTGGTGCGCGACATCAACAAGTACAGCAACAACGTGATGGCGCGCCAGCTGCTGCTGACGATGGCGGCCGACATCCTGAAGCTGCCGGCCAACCCGGAGCGCGGTGCGCGCGCGGTCAAGACCTGGCTCGCCAACAAGGGCATCGGTGCCGACGAGCTGGTGATCGACAATGGCTCCGGACTGTCGCGCAGCGAACGGATCGCGCCGAAGACGATGGGCCGCATGTTGGTGACGGCGTTCCAGTCGCCGTTGATGCCGGAATTCGTATCGTCGCTGCCGCTGGTCGGCTACGACGGCACCATGCGCCGCCGCCTGGTCGCGCAAACGGTGGCCGGCCAGGCACACATCAAGACCGGCGCGCTGCGCGACGTGCGCGCGATCGCCGGCTACGTGCTGGCAGCCTCCGGCCGCCGCTACGCGGTGGTCTGCTTCATCAACCACCCGAACGCCGCGCTCGGGACGAGGGCACAGGATGCGCTGCTGCAGTGGGTGTATGAGAAGGGGTGACGGAGGCGTCCGGGAGCGCTGGTGAAGTCGCTGTTGCTTTGAAGTTGCCGTTGCAGTTGCTTTTGAAGTTGTAGTTGCTTTTGACTTTGACGTGCCCCGCTTGGACGCTGCCGTTTGCGCCGGCGGAAAAATGGATCAGAAACGAAACATGTCTGAGCGCAGCGAGTTGGTTTCGTTTCCCATTTT
>JBAUJK010000284.1:0-3430 GCA_049683695.1 Burkholderiaceae bacterium | reverse complement strand
GTTGCGGCCGGGGCACATCGGCGCCGAGCAACTGGCCGAAGTGCTGGGGACCGTGCCGCGCCCGCCGGATGCGGCGGCGCCGCGCGCGTCCGGCACGCTGGCCGCGCACTACGCGCCGAAGACGCCGCTGGTGTTGGCAGCGGCGGCCGACCTGCCGGCGCTGCGGGCGCGGCTGGCGGAGGCCGGCCGGCGCGTCGCGCTGATCGGCCACGGCACCGTGCCGGACGGGCCGCCGGCCATCGCCAGCATCGGTTTGCCGACCCACGCCGCCGGCTATGCGCAAGCGCTGTACGCGACGCTACGCGCAATGGATGCCGCCGGCGCCGAGCTGATCCTGATCGAGACGCCGCCGCTCGGCGACGACTGGCGCGCGGTACACGACCGCCTGCGCCGCGCCGCGCACGATTCGGCCGGCATTCTAGAAAAAATCCTCTAAAAAACGCTTCCGTAGTTTGTGTTGCCTGGTTGGCAAGGACGGCCAACCGCTGCATACTGTCTGCTGGTAAATAGAACGTTCGTTCTTTTTGCCTTCATAAAAATTCACAAGGAGACAAAGATGCGTTCCATCCGACTGGCATTCACCGTACTCGCGGCCACCGCCCTGGCTGCCTGCGGCGGGGGCGGCAGCGACGGCCCGGCGATCGACAATTCGCTGGCGCGCGGCTCGCTGGTGGCTAACCCACCGAACCAGGTGCCGATCCCGCAGCCGGACGGCAGCTATGCCAAGACGCTGGAGCCGGCACTGTTCAAGGCCAAGCTGGACGCCGCCGGCCTGACCCCGGTCACCGGCGTGCCGAAGTGTGCGATCTCGGTGTATTACATGGAATACGGCACCGTCGGCGGCGCCGGCGAGAAGACCAACGCCACCGGCGCGATCATGGTGCCGTCCGGCGCCGATCCGGCCTGCAGCGGCACGCGCCCGGTGCTGCTGTATGCGCACGGCACGTCCTACGACAAAAACTACAACTTCGCGCAGATCGACAAGAACACCGAAGCTTCGCTGGCGGCGGCGATGTACGCGGCGCAGGGCTTCATCGTGGTAGCGCCGAACTACGCCGGCTACGACGTCTCGAAGCTGCCCTACCATCCATACCTGAATGCCGAGCAGTCGGCCAACGACATGGTCGATGCGCTGCGCGCGGCGCGCAAGGCGTTCGCCAACATCAATGCCAAGGATTCCGGCAAGCTGTTCATCACCGGCTATTCGCAGGGCGGCCACGTGGCGATGGCGACGCAGCGCGCGATGCAGAGCACCTACGCGTCCGAATTCAAGGTGACGGCGATGGCCGGCCAATCCGGGCCGTATGCGATGACGTTGCTGGGCGATGCCACCTTCGGCGGCACACCGAATCTCGGCGCGACCATCTTCTTCCCGATGATCAGCACCAGCTGGCAGAAATCCTACGGCGGTCTATATTCGAGCCCGAGCGACATGTACGAGGCGCAGTACGCGACCGGCATCGAAACGCTGCTGCCGAGCACGACCCCGAACACCATCTTCAGCTCCGGCAAGCTGCCGCAACTGGCGTTGTTCGCCGCCGATTCGCAGCCGCAGGCGCCGATCATTCCGGGCAGCTTCGGCCCCAACAACTTGATCAAGACCAGTTTCCGCAACACCTATCTGGCCGACCTGCAGGCGCATCCCTGCAACGCCAACGCGGCCGATCCGCTGAACTGCGCGCCGGCCAATCCGTTCCGGCAGCGCGGCCTGCAGAACGACCTGCGCAACTATGTGCCGACCGTGCCGGTGCTGCTGTGCGGCGGCAATGCGGACCCGACCGTGTTCTGGGCCAGCACGCAGGTGACGGCCGCGTATTTCGGCGCCAAGGGCATGCCGGCGCAGGCGCTGCAGATGCTCGACGTCGATTCGGCGGCGACCGGACCGGACGATCCGTTCGCCGCCATCAAGGCCGGCTTCGCGCAGTTGAAGGCCGCCACTGCGGAGGCGGCCGGCGGCGGCGCGGCCGGACAGGCGGCCGTGGTCACCGCCTACCACGGCACGCTGGTGCCGCCGTTCTGCAACGCCGCCGCGCGCGGCTTCTTCCAGTCCGTGCTGGCCGCCCAATAAGGAGGTGCCGATGAAAACCGCTCGATTGGCTGTGGCCGCCGCGCTCGGGCTGGCGTCGTTCGCCGCCTGCGCGCAGCAGAACACGATCAAGCTCGGCGTCGCCCATATTTCGATCCACTCGCGCGCCGACAACCTGTCGTCGAATGGTCCGGCGTTCCTGACACCGCAGCCGGCCGGGATTTCGGTCGGCGACGCCACCACGCTGCTGGTATCGTACGTGCGCAAGCTGGACGATCACTGGGATCTGGACCTGGAAGCCGGCTGGCCGCCGACCCACAATACCTACGGCGTCGGCACGCTGGCGCCGTTCGGCGTGATCTCGAAGGTGAAGCAGGCCGGGCCGACGCTGTTCATCAACTACAACTTCGGCGCGCCGGAAAACCGCTTCCGGCCCTTCGTGGGCCTCGGCATCAACTACACCCGCTTCTACGATGGCGAATCGACCGCTTCCGGCCAACTGGCTTCTGGTGGCCCGACCAAGATCGAACTGAGCGATTCGTGGGGACCGGCGGCGCAGGTCGGCGCCAGCTACAAGCTGGCCGATAACTGGTCGGTGATCGGCACGATCGCCGTCGCCCAGGTGAAGTCGGATCTGACGGCCACCACCGGCAGCATCCGCCGCACCACCACCATCGATTTCCGGCCGGTGGTGTACACGCTGGCGATCGGCTACAGTTTCTAGATTGATGCGCCAATGAAAAGCCGGCCCGAAACGGCCGGCTTTTTTATGCTCCCGATTTTTATCCGGGAGTATGTCTGAATTTCGCAGGAAAAACGTCCGGCATCTGGCGGCATGCCGGGGAGTATTTCTGCTAACCGATCTTCAGAACGCGGCGATCCCGGTTTGCGCCCGGCCCAGGATTAGCGCATGGATATCGTGCGTGCCTTCATAGGTATTGACCACTTCCAGGTTGACCAGGTGGCGCGCCACGCCGAATTCATCACTGATGCCGTTGCCGCCCATCATGTCGCGCGCCAGCCGCGCAATGTCGAGCGCCTTGCCGCAGGAATTGCGCTTCAGGAGCGACGTGATTTCGACTGCCGCGCTGCCGTCGTCCTTCATCCGCCCCAGCCGCAGGCAGCCCTGCAAACCTAAGGTGATCTCGGTCTGCATGTCGGCCAGCTTCTTCTGGATCAGCTGGTTGGCCGCCAAGGGCTTGCCGAACTGGGTGCGGTCCAGCACGTACTGGCGCGCGCGGTGCCAGCAATCCTCGGCGGCGCCCAAGGCGCCCCAGGCAATCCCGTAGCGCGCCGAATTCAGGCAGGTAAACGGCCCCTTCAAGCCGCGCACCTCGGGAAACGCGTTCTCTTCCGGGCAGAACACGTTGTCCAGCACGATTTCGCCGGTGATCGATGCGCGCA
>JBAUJK010000283.1:0-4454 GCA_049683695.1 Burkholderiaceae bacterium | reverse complement strand
GGCGTGCCGTTCAGCGACAGGATCACGTCGCCCGGCTGGATGCCGGCCTTGGCCGCGGCGCCGCCGGCCGCCTCCACCAGCAGGCCACCTGCGATGCCGGCCTGACGCTGTTCGTCAGGCGCCAGCGGCCGCACCGCGACGCCGAGCCGGCCCTGCCGCTCCTGCGGCGCGCTGTTCTTCGCCAGCGTGGTGTCCTTCACTTCGCCGATGGTCACGGCCAGCGTCTTCGGCTTGCCGTCGCGGATCACGTCCAGCGTCGCCACCGTGCCCGGCTTCAGCGCCGCCACCTGCGCCGGCAGATCGGACGAGCGCGTCACCTCCTTGCCCTGCAGGCGCAGGATGACATCGCCCGGCTGCAGCCCGGCGCGCGCCGCCGGGCCGTCCGGCTCGACGCTGGACACCAGCGCGCCCTGCAATTGCTTCAGGCCGAAGGAATCGGCCAGCGCCTGGTTGACCTCCTGGATGCCGACGCCGAGCCGGCCGCGCGTCACCTTGCCGCCATGCACCAGCTGAGCCGACACGCTCATGGCGACATTGATCGGGATCGCGAACGCCAGCCCCTGATAGCCGCCGGTGCGGCTGTAGATCTGCGAATTGATGCCGATCACCTGTCCCTTCAGGTTGAACAGCGGACCGCCCGAATTGCCGGGATTGACGGCGGCATCGGTCTGGATGAACGGCACGTAGGTGTCGTCCGGCAGCGCGCGCGAGGTGGCGCTGACGATGCCGGCGGTGGCGCTGTTCTCGAAGCCGTACGGCGAACCGATCGCCAGCACCGGCTCACCGACGCGGATCGCGTCCGGATCGCCCAGCTGTACCGTCGGCAGGCCGCGGGCGTCGATCTTGATCACCGCGACGTCGGTCTGCTTGTCCGCGCCCAGCACCTTGGCCTTGAATTCACGCCGGTCGGTCAGCTTCACCGTGACCTCCTGCGCGCCGTTGACCACGTGCGCGTTGGTCAGGATCAGGCCGTCCGGCCGCACGATGAAGCCGGAGCCCTCGGCGCGCACCAGCTGGCGGCCCTGGCCGCGCGTCGGCGGCTGCGGAATGCCGAAGCGGCGGAAGAAATCGTAGAACGGATCGTTGGGATCGAGGCCGGGGCCGTCCGGCTGGTTATCGGCCGCCGGCTGCTGCTGCGCCTCGCCGGTGACGCTGATGTTGACCACCGCCGGCCCGTAGCGGGCGACGATCGCCGAAAAGTCGGCGACCGGTCCGATCACCGCCGGCGTTGCCGGGGTAGCCGCCGCACCGGCCGGGGCCGCCGGTGCCAGCAACGGCAACGCGTGCGCCTGGCGGACGCCAGGCAGGTCGAAATGCGCATAGCCGCCGGCCAGCACGGCGGCGATCGATGCCGCGAGGATACCGCGGGTCAATATGTTGCGATGCATGGTGCACTCCTTTTGCGTGAATCGGTAAGTGCCTGCATCGTAGGAGCCGAAACTTAAACAGCCCTTAAAAGATGCGCCAAGCTGCTATCTTGTGCATCTGTCCTTCAACGGATTGTTTACATGCGACCGCTGCGTACCGTCATCCATCTCCATCCGCGGCTGTTTTCCGGCATCGGTGCCGGCATCGTCGTCGGCCTGCTGATGCCTTCCGAACTGCCGCCGCTGACCCGCGTGCTGCTCGGATGGAATGGCGGCGTCTGGATCTACCTGCTGCTGATGGCATGGCTGATGGTGCGGGCACGCCCGGCCCAGGTGAAGGCGAGCGCCGAGAACGAGGACGAATCGGCCGGCATGGTGCTGGTGACCGTGTGCATCGCCGCGATCGCCAGCGTGGCGGCGATCATCTTCGAGCTGGCGCGCGCCAAGGGCTCGCCGTTCGGCCCGCCGTGGAGCGGCTACGCATTCACGCTGCTGACGGTGGCCGGCTCGTGGCTGCTGGTCGGCGTCATCTTCACGCTGCATTACGCCCGCCACTTCTACCGCGCGCACGGCGCGCCGCCACTGCGCTTCCCGGACGAGCAGGCCAATCCGGACTACTGGGATTTTCTGTATTTTTCGTTCACCATCGCGGTCGCGGTGCAAACCTCGGACGTATCGGTGATGTCGCGCCACATGCGCCGCATCGTGGTGCTGCAATCGGTGCTGAGCTTCGCCTTCAATACCGCGATCCTCGGCCTGTCGGTCAACATCGCCGCCGGCCTGATCGGCAACTAGGCGGCGCTGTCGCCGGTTTTCGCCAGTTCGCCGGCGCGCATGCGTTCGGTCCGCAGCCGCTGCTCGAACTCGGCCGCCGGCAGCGCCGGCGAAAACAGGAATCCCTGGCCGAGGTCGCAGCCGACCGCCGCCAGCATTTCCTTCTGCCGCTGGTTCTCGATCCCTTCGGCGATCACCTTCAGTCCGAGCCGGCGCGCCATCACGATGATCGATTCGGTGATCGCCCAATCCTCGTCGTCGTCGGCGATGCCGCCGATGAACGACTGGTCGATCTTCAGGTAGTCGATGTTGAATTTCCTCAGGTAGGCCATCGATGAATAGCCGGTGCCGAAATCGTCGAGCGCCAGCTCGACGCCGGCGGCGCGGTAGCGCGCCAGCTTTTCGGTCACCACCGGCGACGGATTCAGCAGCAGGCCCTCGGTGATTTCGATGACCAGGCTGTGGCCGGGCAGGCCGAGGGCGCGCAGGTGGTCGATCCAGCCGCCATCCTCGTCCCAGGTCATGAACTGCATCGGCGACTTGTTGATCGAGATCGGGAAGGTGGCGCCGAATTTCGTGCTCCAGCGCTTGCTGCTGGCCGCCACCTGCCGGAACACCCAGTTGCCGAGCTTCTTGATCTGGCCGGTTTCCTCGGCGATCGGAATGAACTGCGCCGGCTCGATCGTGCCGAGGCGTGGATGATGCCAGCGCACCAGCGCCTCGGCCTTGACGATGCGCCCGCTGGCAAGGTCGATCACCGGCTGGTAATGCACGTCCAGCTGGCCTTCGTCGAGCGCCTGGCGCAGCTCGACGCCGAGGCGGAAGCGGTGGTCGGCCTCTTCCTGCATGGCGCGCGTGAAATAGCTGAAACGGTTGCGCCCGGCGTTCTTGGCCGCGTACATCGCCTGGTCGGCATTCCGGATCAATTCCTCGGATGCGTTGGCATCCTTCGAAAAGAGCGTGATGCCGACGCTGGCCGACAGGTAGACGATCTCGTTGCCGATATGGAACGGCTGCGCCAGCGCGTCGATGATCTTTTGCGCGGTCCGCTCGACGTGGGCTTCCTCGTCCTGGCCGTCCAGGATCACGGTGAATTCGTCGCCGCCCAGCCGCGCCACCGTGTCGGCCGCGCGCACCGAGCCGGCGATGCGCTTGCCGCCCTCGACCAGCAGCAGGTCGCCGGCGTCGTGACCGAGCAGGTCGTTGGCCTCCTTGAACCGGTCGAGATCGATGAAGAACAGCGCCAGTCCGAGGCCGCTGCGGGCCGCCTTCTTCACGCACTCGTCGAGCCGGTCGCGGAACAGGCGCCGGTTCGGCAGCCCGGTCAGCGTATCGAAATTGGCGTGGCTCCAATACTGCGCCTCGGTCTGCTTCTTGGCCGAGATGTCGCTCAGGGTACCGGTTGCGCGGACCGCCTCGCCGCTATCGTCGCGCGCGACCACGATGCCGTACGACTCCACCCACTACCAGCTGCCGTCGTGGCAGCGCATCCGGTATTCGGCGTGGAAGGTCGGTACCGTACCGGTCAGGCAGGCGCGCAGCCGGCTCACGGTCTGGCCGTGGTCGTCGGCATGGATGCGGCCGGCCCAGGACTGGTAGCCGTGTCCGAACTCGGCATCGGCATAGCCGAGAATTTCCTTCAGGCGCTGCGAATAAGTCACCTCACCCGACCGCAGGTCCCAGTCCCAGACGCCGTCGCCGGTGCTTTCGATCGCCAGCTTCCAGCGCTCGTTGGCGATCCGTGTCTCGTCGCGCGCCCGCTTGTGCGCGGTGACCTCGTAGCCCTGCATGAAAATCCCACTGACCGTGCCTTCCGCGTCCAGCATCGGTTGCAGCACGAAGTCGAGGTATACCTGTGCCGGCGCGCCGCTTTCCGGGTCCTGCAACAGCGCCTGCATTTCGCGCCCGACGAAGGCTTCGCGGCTGGCAAAAACCTGGTCCAGTAGCCCCGGATAACCCTGCTCCCGCAATTCCGGCAGCGCCTCCTCGAACCGCCGGCCGATCAGATCGCGGCCGCCGACCAGCTGCCGGTACGACTGGTTGGCCATCTCGAACACGTGGCCGGGGCCGCGCAGCACGGCAACGAAATCCGGTGAATGGGAAAACAGCTGGCGCAGGCTGTCGCGCTCCGAGATCAGCCGTGCCTTGACGGTGTCGTCGAAGCGGCGCAGGGCCTTTTCGGCGCTGGCCCACTTCACCGCGCCCTCCACCCGCAGGGCGACTTCCTCGATCAAGGAGATTTCGGCGGCCGTCCAGCGACGCGGCCGGTCCTGAACCACCAGCAGACATAGCGCGGATCGCCCTGTGTCCAGC
>JBAUJK010000282.1:0-1769 GCA_049683695.1 Burkholderiaceae bacterium | reverse complement strand
CCGCAGCACGTCGCGGTCGGCGCTCGCGGCCGGCGCTTCACGCCAGACCGCCGCACCGTCCCGCAGCAGCGGTTCGCGGCAATGCGCGCGCAAGCCGCGCCCGAGGATGGTGGTGACGTCGTCGTGCAGCAGGCCGGCATCCAGCAGTTCGCGTAGCACGAAGCCGGTGCCGCCGGCGGCATGGAAATGATTGACGTCGGCGTCGCCGTTCGGATAGATGCGCGCCAGTAGCGGCACCACCGTCGACAGCCGGTCGAAATCGTCCCAGTCGATGACGATGCCGGCCGCGCGCGCGATCGCCACCAGGTGCAGCGTGTGGTTGGTCGAGCCGCCGGTGGTCAGGAGCGCCACGATCGCATTGACGATCGCCTTCTCATCGACCACGCGCCCGACCGGCAGATAGCTGTCGCCCTGGTCGGTGATTTCGGTCGCGCGGCGGGCGGCGGCAGCGGTCAGCGCATCGCGCAGCGGCGTGTTCGGATTGATGAAGGCGGCGCCCGGCAGGTGCAGGCCCATCGCCTCCATCAGCATCTGGTTGCTGTTGGCGGTGCCGTAGAAGGTGCAGGTGCCGGGCGCGTGGTAGGACTGCGATTCGGATTCCAGCAACTCGTCGCGGCCGACCTTGCCTTCCGCGTACAGCTGTCGCACCGCCGCCTTTTTCTTGTTGGCGATGCCGGAAGTCATCGGCCCGGCCGGCACGAACACCGCCGGCAGGTGGCCGAAGTGCAGCGCGCCGATCAATAGGCCCGGCACGATCTTGTCGCAGATGCCGAGGAACAATGCAGCGTCGTACATGTTGTGCGACAGCGCCACCGCGGTCGCCATCGCGATCGTGTCGCGCGAAAACAGCGACAGCTCCATGCCGAGCTGGCCCTGGGTGATGCCGTCGCACATCGCCGGCACGCCGCCGGCGAACTGGGCGACGCCGCCGGCGGCGCGCACCGCTTCCTTGATGATCTGCGGAAACCGCTCATACGGCTGGTGCGCCGACAGCATGTCGTTGTAGGCGGAAACGATGGCGACCGATACGCTGCGCTGCTGCTTCAGGCGCAGCTTGTCGTTCTCAGGAAACGACGCGAAGCCATGCGCCAGGTTGGTGCAGGACAAGGAACCGCGCTGCACCCCTTGGCGCCGCGCCTGCTCCAGCCGCCACAGATAGGCGCTGCGGTAAGGCTCGCTGCGCTCGGCGATGCGGCGGGTGACCTCCTGCACGATGCGGTGGACGGGCATGACCGACTCCTTCGGACGGAAACTGGATTGAAATTTTACTACACGAAGGGTATCGAACGAAGCGTGCAGCGGCTGCGCAGCGGCTATTTCTGGCGAGAAAACCGTGTCCGCAGAGAACCGGATTACTCTAAGGAAAGCGTTTTTTCTGCTGCGATCGTTTATGTAGTGAAATTACATAAAATTCCGGTATAGTTGCCAATCATCTCATTTTTCTTTCCCGCCACCCCGACATGCAGTCCTCCGACCTCACCGCCTGCGCCGAATTCGAAGCCTTGCAAAGCCACCTGGAACAGGCGCGACACTGGCCGATGCCGCAGCTGTTCGCGCAGGATCCAGAACGGTTCGCACGCTTCTCGCTGGAAGCCGCCGGCCTGTTCCTCGATTATTCGAAGAACCGCCTCAACGCGCGCACGCTGGAACTGCTGCTGGCGCTGGCGCGCGCGCGCGGCGTCGAGGCGCGGCGCGATGCGATGTTCGCCGGCGCCGTGGTCAATCTGACCGAGCGGCGGCCGGCGTTGCACGTGGCGCTGCGTGCGCCG
>JBAUJK010000281.1:0-17948 GCA_049683695.1 Burkholderiaceae bacterium | reverse complement strand
CTGTCCGGCTGTGGCGCCGGCGGCGCGGCGGCCGGGTAGGGCGTGCGGTGCAGTTCGCCGTTGACGTCGATGTGCGGCTCCAGTGCCAGCGCCGCGTCCAGCACCGCCTCGACCCGCTGCGCGCCGAATTCGGCGGCCGCGGTTTCGATCCGGTGCGCGTGTTCGGCCGCCTGATCCAGGATGTGGCCGCCGGCCATTTCCATGAAGCGTGCGAACAGCTGGTTGTTGCGGGCGAAGTCGGCGTGGCCGAGCACGTGCGCGGTGACCAGCGTGTTTTCCGGCAGGCTGTTGCTGTCGACCAGATAGGCGTGGCAGGGGTCGCCCGGGAACATCACCTCGAAGATGTGCGAATGCCCCATGTTCTGCCGGATCAGCTGGTGGATGTAACGCACGCCGAACGACCAGTGCGGCATCCGCACCGGCAGGCCGTAGACGGCGATTTCCATCATGAAGTTGTTCGGCACCAGTTCGAAATCGACCGGATAGAAATCCAGGCCGAGGCGGCGCGCCAGCGCCTCGATGCGGGCCGAATAGTCGGCCAGCCGTTCGGCTTCGGCTGCGGCCGGACTGGGCGCCGGCGTGTTCGGCAGGTCGGTGGCGGAGCTCATGCCGACTCCGTTTCGCTGGCTTGCTGCATGAAGAACTTGCGCAGCGCGCGCCAGACGTCTTCCTGCCGCGTCAGGATGCTGGTGGAAATCATCGCGCCGTCGTCCTCCAGTTCGTCGCAGATCGCCTTCATTTCGGTTTCGCTGGAACGCAGCAGGCCCGGCGCGGTTTCGATATAGCCGATGTAGTTGACCAGCCCGGCCAGCTTGCGCAGGCTGGCGCTGGCGGCGGCACGGTCCTCGGTGAAGTTTTCGCCGTCCGACGCGTAGAACAGGTAGATGTTGTACTGCGACGGCGGGAATTCACCCTCGATCAGCTGCAGCGCGAGGTTGAACGCGGTCGACGCGCCGGTGCCGCCGGTGCCGGTGACCTGGAAGAACTCTCCCTCGGAGAATTCCCAGGCTTGCGTGGTGTGCGCGATGAAGCGGATGTCGACCCGCGCGTACTGGCGGCGCAGCCCCTGCAGCGCGAAGAAGAAGAAGTTCTTGGCCAGCCGCCGCTCGTTGACGGTCATGCTGGCCGAGACGTCGAGCGCGAAGAACACCACCGCGTTGGTGGCTTCCTTGCGCCGCTGCGCCAGCTGGCGGAAGCGCAGGTCTTCGTCGGTGAACGGCAGCGGATCGCGCTGCAGCGCACGCCGCTTGACCGCTTCCTTCAACGTGCGGCGGCGGTCGAGGCGGGCGCGCGCGCCGTGTTTGTCCCATCCTTCGCGCACCAGCTGGCGCTCGTCCATGCTGCTGCTGGCTTTCGGCTTCAGTTCCGGCAGCCGCATTTCCTCCCATAGCCAGTCCATGATGTCGTCGATGTTCAGCTCCAGCATCAGGCGGATTTCGCCTTCGCCCTGGCCGCCCTGGCCGGCTTCCGGCCCCTGCTGGGGGCGCGCGGTATGCAGCACATCGCCCGGCTTGCCTTCACCCTGGCCGGCTTCGGGACTGCTTTGCGCGCTGTCGTTCAGACGGAAGCGCGCATGTTCGAGGAAATGCACCGGCACCTGCACGGTGCGCTGCTGACTGCCGGTGATGATGTCGGGATTGGCGATCAGGTCGGTCAGGTTTTCCTGCACCGCCTCACGTACTTTCTGATTGTGCCGCAGCCAATCCCTGGCCCCGCGCGAGAACAACTCGTACCACGATGTCTGCGCGCTCATGACGCTGTAGTTCCGCATAGCCTCCTCTGCTGCGAATGCAGCCGGTGCGACGGCGAGGCGGGAAGCCATGCCGTCCGGGCCGCATTCCGCTATTCCTGTGACAGCAGCGTGGTCACATAATTCAGCGCCTCGCGCGCGCTGTGGCTGTCGTAGCCGTATTCGTCGACCAGCCGCTTTTCCACCACCGAAATCTTTTGCCGCACCTCCTCATCCGGCCGTACGCTGGAGCTGACCAGCCGCAGCACGTCGCGCCGCTGCTCGAACAGGTATTGCTGGACCGCGTCGTGCAGCTGCGCGTGGCTGTCGAGCGTGAATTTCTCGCCGCGCTTGTAGGCACCCATCGCCTTGCGCACCACTTCCTGCCGGAACGACTGTTTGCCGGATTCCGAAATGTGGATCTTTTCCTCGACCGCGCGCAGGAAGCGCTCGTCCGGCTTGCGTTCCTCGCCGGTGATCGGGTCCTTGATCTGGCGGTTGTCGAGCGTCGCCTCGACTTCGTCAAGGTATTTGTCGAGCAGATCCTGCGCCTCCTGCTCGAAGGACACGAACAGCGCCTTGTGTACGTCCTCCTTGGCCCAGCGGTTGTAGAAGTATTTGCGCACCAGCACCAGGTAGTCGATCCACTTGCGGCGCTTCTTGGGATCGATGCGGGCGTCGGTTTCGATCGCGTCCTTCAGCGCCAGCAGCACGCTCATCGTCGTCAGGCTCTTGACGTCGGACTGGATGATCGCGTTCGACAGCGCATTGATGACGAAGCGCGGCGACACTCCGCCCAGCCCCTCGTCCGGCATCTTCTGCCGCATCCGTTCTGCCTCGGCACGGTTGATGCCTTCGACGTCCTCGCCGGCATACACGCGCACCGCCTGCACCAGCTCGGCTTCCTTCTGCTCGCCTTCGTGCAGCCGGGTGAAGATCGCGAACACGGCGGCCGCGTGCAGCACGTGCGGATCGAGATGCACCTCGCGGAAGGCCGGCGCCGCCGACGAGATCAGCTTCTTGTAGATGCGCGCTTCGTCGCGGTAATTCAGCGTGTAGGGCACCTGGATGATGACCATGCGGTCGAGCAGCGCCTCGTTTTCGCTTTCCTGCAGGAACTTGCGGAATTCCGCCAGGTTGGTGTGCGCCAGGATCGTCTCGTCCAGGTAGATCAGCGGGAAGCGCGCCACCTTGACGTTCTTTTCCTGCGTCAGCGTCAGCAGCAGGTACAGGAATTCGCGCTTGACCTTCAGGATTTCGATCATCTCCAGCATGCCGCGCGACGCTGCGTAGACCGATCCGGACCACGACCACGCACGCGGGTCACCTTCGTCACCATATTCGGCCACCTTGGACAGGTCGACCGAACCGACCAGGTCGGCCAGGTCGGCCGTGGTCGGGTCGTGCGGCGCGTAGGTACCGACCCCGGTGCGTCCCGCTTCCGACAGGAAAATGCGCTCGACCGGCATCTGCATGAAGTCGCCGTGATGCTCGTGTTCCAACCGGGTACGGCAATACGGGCACAGCTCGCCGTGGATTTCTACGCCGTAGGTTTCGCGGAAGGACGGACGCAGCGTGTGCGGCACTAGGTGCAGCGGCGATTCATGCACTGGGCAGCCCTTGATGCCGTACAGCGCACCGGCGTCGGTATAGCTGTATTCCTCCAGCCCGCGCTTCAGCAGGATCACCAGCGTCGACTTGCCGCCGGACGGCGGGCCCAGCAGCAGCAACAGGCGCCGCCCGACCTCGGAGCCGGCGGCGGCCGCCTTGAAATAGTCGACCACGCGCTCGATCGATTCGTCGATGCCGAACAATTCCTCGTCGAACAGCTTGCCATGCGTCTGCTCGCCGTCGGCCGCGCCCTCGGCGCGGGTCCAGCGGATCATGTCCCACATGTATTGATGGGCGTTGCGGGCAACGCCTTGCGGATCGCCGACCACGATCCTTTCGAGGAATTCGGAAAACGGTCCTGACCAGTGCGTGGCCCGGTGCTCCTTCGTGAATGCCACCATGCTCTGGTAGAAATTGGCTTGCTGCTCGGGCTGCGTGGAATTGCCTTGGTTCATTCTCACCCCATCCAGAAATAGGCTGACGTAAATAGTGGACAGGAAAGCAGCCCGAACGTTTCTCGCACCACGTGCATTTTTTTAATCGAAGTCGGTACCCGGTTCTAGCGCGCCACGCCTGAAGAAATCCCCGGGGCGGCCGTAAACAACGGCAGCGCTCACCACGAAATGGACAAGACGATGGAGATCAACGGCATCACCCAACTGACCAGCGGCATGGCGCAGCAGCGCACCGAGCAGGAAGTATCCGTCGCGGTCCTGAAAAAGGCGCTCGATGTCCAGAAGGGAACGGCCGCCGCGCTGCTGGCCGCTTTGCCGCAGCCGCAACTGGCGGCCAGGCTGCCGCCGCACCTGGGACAGAACGTCAATACCACGGCCTGAAAAAGATGCGTCGCCGGCATGGCGGCATGCCGGGGCAGGCCCAGTTGGCGCTGGCAGTCACCCGGGTTGTTGATGGCCTGTATCGTTTGCCGTTTCGGCGCAGGCGGGATTCCAGTGCCACACGGTATCGAATACGGTTCTGGCCAGAGGAGCAAAACGCTACCGGCTCGCCGCCTGTGCGGAACCTGCGGACCGGCCGAGCATGTAATCGGAACGTTGCCAGTCTTGTGGAACCCACAGAGGATGCCAGGAGTATGGGAGAATTTACAAGATTTGGAGACCGACACAGAGGTGCTACAGAGGGAGTATCTGAAGCTCTTCCGTTTATCTCTCCGTCGCCAGCCGACGATGACGCCTGGCAATCGATGCTATGATACGCAACCGTGTTGCGTTTTCCGCCGTCCCTGGCCTCGACCGTCTGCCGCATGCCCTTTGAACGCTCCTTCCGTTTCCTGACCGGCCGCCGCCAGACCATCGCCGGACTGCTGGTGCTGGCGCTGCTGCTGGCCCAGTGGAGCGGGTTCCAGCATCGCATCGCACATGGCGGGCAGGGCGGCTTCGGCTTCGCGGCGCCGGCATCCGTGTCCGACGGCAATGGCAGGAGCGGCGACGCGCTGCATCACTCCTGCCTGGATTACGACGCCGCCACGCTGGCATTCGCGCTGCATGCCGCCGTCCCGCTGGTGCCGGCGCTGCCCGAGCGCCGCCGGCCCGCGCCGCGCCTCGACTTCGCATCCTGGGATGCGCCTTTTCCCCGCCACTTCCTGACGCGCGCGCCGCCGGCCGCCTGAGATTTCCCCTCCGTTGATTGCCGCCGGACCGTTTGTCGCTCCGGCCCTTTCCCTTTTTCTTCGAGGAATCTCATGCACGTTCGCCGCATCCTGCTGGCGCCGGCAGCGCTATCGGCGCTTGCGCTGGCGCCCGTCGTCCACGCCCAGAATCCCGATTCCAGCGGCCATCCCGCCACCGATACGGGCGCGCTGCCCGAAGTGGTCGTTACTTCCGCACCGTTCAACGCAAGCGAAAGCGCGCAAATCCTGACTCCGGCCAAGGTGCTGACCGGCGACGAACTGCGCGACAAGCTCGGCAATACGCTCGGCGACACGCTGTCGCAGGAACTCGGCGTGTCGGCTTCGGCGTTCGGCGCCGGCGCCTCGCGGCCGATCCTGCGCGGCATGGAAGGTCCGCGCGTCAAGATCCT
The DNA here is from genome assembly GCA_049683695.1 of Burkholderiaceae bacterium. Lineage (GTDB taxonomy): Bacteria > Pseudomonadota > Gammaproteobacteria > Burkholderiales > Burkholderiaceae_D > DATJCV01. The sequence goes on along the minus strand of JBAUJK010000281.1, from coordinate 12,571 downwards.
GCAGAACGGCATGTCGGTGTCCGACGTCTCCAGCCTGTCCAACGACCATGCAGTCGCGGTCGACGGCGCCACCGCGCGCCAGATCGAAATCCTGCGCGGGCCGGCGGCATTGCTGTACGGCTCCGGCGCCATCGGCGGGCTGGTGAACGTCGTCAACGACCGCATCCCGACCGAGCTGCCGTCGGTCGTCGGCGGCGAGGTGGAAATGCGCGCCAGTTCGGTCGACCGCGGCGCCAGCATGGCGCTGTCGGTCGACGGCGCCGCCGGCCCGCTCGGGTTGCACGTCGACGGCAGCCTGCGCAACGCCGGCGACTACCGGATTCCCGGCCATGCCGGCCTGAACGATCCAGGCTCGGCCAGCGGCCGGCTGCCCAACTCCTTTGCGCGCCAGAACGACTTCGGCTTCGGCGCCTCGTACATCGCCGGCTGGGGCTACCTGGGCGCCTCGGTCGGCGTGCGCAACGACCACTACGGCATTCCGGCCGGCGAAAAATCCTTCATCGACCTGGAGCAGACCCGCTATGACGTCGACGGCCTGGTGCGGGAGCCGTTCGCCGGCATCGACAGCTTTCGCTTCCGGCTCGGCGTCACCGACTACCGGCATACCGAAAAGGAACAGGACGGCACGCCGATCACCAACTTCGCCAACAACGCCACCGAAAGCCGCTGGGAGTTTACCCACCAGCCGCTATCCGGCTGGCGCGGCAGCTTCGGCCTGCAGACGGAGGACAGCCGCTTTTCGGCGCTGGCGGCCGACAGCGGCGCGGCCGACACGGTGCCGGTCACGCATTCGACGGCGCTAGCCGGCTTCCTGGTGGAAGAGCGCGATTTCGGCCCGTTTCGTGCGTCGGCTGGCATGCGGCTGGAATCGGTGCGGCGCCGTCCGGATGCGGTTTCCGGCTTGCCGGAGCGCAGCTTTGCGCTCGGCTCCTATTCGGCCGGTGGCCAGTGGCGCTTCGCACCCGGCTATGCGCTGGGCGGGACGCTGTCGCTGGCGCAGCGCGCACCGGCGGTGGAAGAACTGTATTCGCGCGGGCCCCACGAATCGACCGCCACCTACGACATCGGCGATCCGGCGCTGCAGCGCGAAACCTCGCGCAACCTGGAAATCAGCCTGGAAAAGACGACCGGCCTGTGGCGCTGGAAAGCCAATCTGTTCCACAACCGCGTCAGCAATTACGTCTATGGCCGCGCCGACGGCACACGGGTGGACGAGGAGGGCGAGGTCGACGAAGACGGCGAATTCCTGCGCCGCTTCTGGTCCCAGGGCAGCGCGACGATCCGCGGTGCCGAGGCGGAAATCCGCTACAACGAGCGCGGCTCCGGCCTGTCGTGGCGGCTGTTCGCCGACACCTCGCGCGGCACGCTGGACGATGCCGGCAACCTGCCGTTGCAGCCGGCCAGCCGCTTCGGCGGCAGTGTCGGCTACCGGCACGGCGCCTGGCGCAGTGGCGTGTCGCTAACGCGCGCACAGACGCAGGACCGGCTGGCTTCGTTCGAAACCACGGTCACGCCGGCCTACACCTTGCTCGATGCCAGTCTGTCGCATACGCAGCGCTACCGCGGCACCGAGGTCACCTGGTTCGTGATCGCCAGGAACCTGTTGAACCAGGACGTCCGGCTGTCGACCTCGGTGCTGAAGGACATCGCGCCGCAGCCCGGCCGCAACCTGATCGTCGGCATGCGCACCGGGTTCTGAACGAGCAGAACCTGTCCGCGCGCTTGACGCGCGGACAGGCGACCGCGTGTTCACAAATTACTTGATAGAAATTACTTCAGGAATTTTTCACAAGTATTTGAAAAAATGACCATTCATCGGCCGGTTCTTTCATGGCCGATCCTCCGTGCCGATGAATGTCATTCCGGAATTTTTTCCATGAGAACCATCGAAAGCAGCCGGCGCAAGGGTTCGAGTTGGATTCGGCTACTGCGGCTTTGACGATGCCGGCGTCGGCGGCGCAGACGCGCCGCTAGCAGCCGGCTGACTAGCGCCAGAACTGGCTGCCGCGCCGCTGGCTCCGCTGGAACCGCTGGTCAGCGATTCCCGCCTGGCTTGGGCGATCGACAGGTCGCGCCTTGCCTTGGCTTCGTCGTCACAGGCCGACTTGGCATCGCCGACCTGGTCGGCGCATTGCGCCTTGGCTACGTTGTATTGGGCCTTGGCCTTGGTCTGCTCCAGTTCGAGCCGGTTCTTCGGAGTGTCGCGGGCCTGCACCTTCGCCTGCGCTTCGGCAATATCCTTCTGTGCGTCGGCCTTGGCCTGGCAGACATTTTTCGCATTGCCGCTCATGCTGTCGCACTGGTCGCGCGCCGCCTTGTGCTGCTGGTCCGCACCCTGATTCTGGTTTTGCTGCGCCGACGAAGCGGAAGAGGCCGGGGCGGTCTGGGCTCCGACGCTGCTCGCCAGTCCGAATGCCAGCGAGGCGGCGATGACGGCAAGATTTGATTTCATGGAGTGCTCCTTTCATCTTCGACGCATCCAGTGGCAGCAAGCGGCGTGCCAATGCTTGATCGGTGAGGCTGCCAGGAATGGCGGAGATCCGTTAACAATTGATAAATCGGCTATCCGATCTTGTTTTCCGATAGGCGATCCCTTTAAGATTTCGCCACCATTACCTCTGGAAACAAGATGAATAAAACTGGCTGGGTGAAGCGCATCGCGGGTGCGGGTTTGGCAATCGGGTTGATCCTTGGCGCTGCGGCACCGATACACGCCGCAGCTGGCGGGGAGACTGCGTCGGTGATCGAAACCCGGCAGGGGAAGGTGCAGGGCGTAGTACGCAACGGCGTGCTGGAATTCCGCGGCATCCCGTACGGGTCATCGCCGGCAGGCGAGCGTCGCTGGACGCTGGCGCAGCCGGCGCAGGCATGGAGCGGCGTGCTGCAGGCGGTCGACTTCAAGCCCGCCTGCGCGCAGGCGGCCCGCTACAACCTGACCGAGGCCAGCGACAATGAAAACTGCCTTCATCTGAATATTTCACTGCCTTATTCCTTCGGCGGGCAGGCGGCAGCCCGGAAGCGCCCGGTCCTGGTCTGGATCCATGGCGGAGCCTTCGTCGGTGGCTCCGGTTCCCTGTATCGGCTGGACCGCTTGGCCAAAATGATGGATGCGGTCGTCGTATCGATCAATTACCGGCTCGGCGTGTTCGGCTTCATGCCTCATCCCGGCTTCGAAGCCGATTCCAACGGCGGTTACGCGCTGGAAGACCAGCGGCTGGCGATGCGCTGGGTGAAGCAGAACATTGCCTCCTTCGGCGGCGACCCGGACAACATCACGCTGGCCGGCGAATCGGCAGGCGGCGCCTCTGCCTGCATGCACCTGCTGACGCCGGAACGGACCGAAGGCCTGTTCCACAAGGCAATCATCCAGAGTGCCGCCTGCTCGTTCCAGTTGCGCAATGCCAAGGACTGGAGCGAATTCGGCAGCAAGGTCGCGCAGGAAGTTGGGTGCACCGATGCCGCCAACGCGGTTACCTGCATGCGCGGCAAGGGCGTGCAGGAGCTGATCACCGCCGGGGACAAGGTCGCCGGCAGCGACCTGATGGCGTTCGCGCCGGTCTACGGCACCAGCACACTGCCTCGACAGGGACTGGAGTCCCTGGAGGCCGGCAAGTTCGTCAAGGTGCCGGTCATGTACGGCGGTACCCGCGACGAACTGCGCCTGTATGTCGGCTACGCCATTCAGGCCGGCCAGAGCATCACTGCAGAGAACTACGGCGACAGCATTCGGGCGATCTACGGCGAGAATGCCAAGACGGTGCAGGAGCGCTATCCGGTCAGCGCCTATTCGTCGGCACCGGCCGCGCTCGGTTCGCTGACCACCGATTTTCGCCCGGACATCGGGATCAATCATTGCCTCTACATCGACACCGCCCGACTGATGTCGCGCCATGTGCCGGTCTACCAGCTGGACTTCGCCGATCGCAACGCACCGGCGCTCGGCGTCTCGATACCGGCGACACCCGATCCGGGATTCGAATTGGGTGCCGTCCATTCATCCGAGCTGAATTCCTTCTTCCCGAATTTTTCCAATACCTCGAAAATCGATGCGCCCGACCTGGGCCCGGCATCGCAGGCGCTGGCAGACCAGATGGTGGAAACCTGGGCCAGCTTCATCCGTGCCGGGGTACCTAAGGCAGCCGGATTGCCGGCCTGGGAAACCTTCAAGACACGCGGCGCGACCATGCGCTTCGAGCCGGGCAAGAGCGCGCTGTTCGATTCCGCCACCGAGTACCAGTGTGCTTTCTGGCAGTCGCTCTATCCATCGCATTTCAGCAAATAGGGCAGGGCGGCTGCGGCGGATCGCGCAGCGGCAGCATCGATGCGGGAAGTGCCATTTCTCCCGGTTCCGGCAAGCGAAAGACTATTTGATCAGCTTCAGCACGTCGCGAAAGCGCGGGTGGTCGCAGCTGCGAAGCCATTCGAAAGCGACCATTTCGCTGCTCATCAACTGGGCCCCATGCCGGTCCAGGCGCTGTAGCGCCGCATCGCGGTCGCAGACGCGGCGCGAGCCGATCGCATTGCGCACAACGCGGACGTCGTAACCATGCTCGACCAGGCCGAGCGCGGTCTGCAGCAGGCAGACATGCGCCTCGCAGCCGGCGACCACGATGCTGCGGCGGCCGGGTGGCAAGGCCGTCAGCAAGCCGTCGGCACACGCATCGAAATGATTCTTGGCGATGACGTTGTCGCAAAAGCCGCGCAGCGGTTCCAGATTGGAGCCCAGCTTGCCCGGGTTCTGTTCGGTACCCAGTATTGGTATAGCCAGCAGCCGCGCGATTTGTGCCAGTTTCAGGCATTCGGCGACCACGGCGTCGCCGTCAGCGATCGCCGGCATCAGTTTCTGCTGCAGGTCGACCATGAGCAGCACCGACTCTTCGGCTGAGAGCAGCGGCATTTTCATTCCTTGAAGTAGACGACCTGATGGCTAGTGGCCAGCAACGCGCCGTCGGCACTCCAGACTTCCGCACTCTGGTCGAAAAATCCCTTACCGAAATGCAGTCCGCGCGCGACGCCGAGTACCGGTCGCGTACCCTGGGCCTCGAGCAGGGCCTGATCGGCGTGGAAATACGTGGTCAGCGCTACGGTACCGATCGGCGTCCATTGTTTACGGCGCACGAAGATGCGTGGGAAAAAGGCATCGCAAAGCGCGGCCAGCGACGGGAAATCGAGCGGACGCGGCGGTTCGTCGCGCATCCACAGTCGCGTTTGCGACGGATGGCCGCCGTCGTTGGTGGCGTCCGGCCCGCCGTCGATGAAGCGCATCTGATAGCACGCAGTCCATGCCGCCTGCGGCAGCGCCGGCGCCGGCGCCAGTTGATCGGCCGGCGGCACCGCCGGGAAGACGGCATCGGTTGCGTTCCAGGTGTTGCGCCGCAGGCCGGTGATGGCAGTCGCGAAAGCGGCGATTTCGCCACCCTGGGCCAGCTCGACCAGCCAGTGCTGGGTGGTGCGGTTGGTGCGGACTGCCCGCGCCTGCACGGTAAAGCCGCCGTCGGCGATCGGCGCGGCGTAATGCACGGTCAGCGATACCGGCTCGCCCAGGCGCGCCGGATGGCTGACGATCGCGTTCAGCAGCGTCGCGCCGATCGTGCCGCCGAACGGACCGACCATGTTGGCGTACGCCGGGTGGGTGCGGCCGGTGTATGCGCCGTCACCATCCGGGGCAAGGGTGATGGCCGCGTCGAATACGTGGGCAGTAGCGAGCTCTGTTGCTTGCATGCGGTTCCTTGTCTGTCAGTCGGGAGTTGAGGGGAGGGGGAGGTAACCGGCTTCGGCCGCCGGTGCACGAGCCGACGAATAGCGGTTGCGCTGCGCGTCGATATGGCTGGCCAACCGCTCGCGGTCCAGGATGGCGATGCTTCTTTTTTTCTTGGCGATGAGCTGCTGGCGCTCCATGGCGCCGAGCGTCACGCTCACCCAGGTCCGGGTGGCGCCGACCATCTTTGCCAAGTCTTCGTGCGTCAGTCCGGAGACCAGCAGGCCGGTGCCATGCGGCTCGTCGTCGGCGGCAGCACCTAGTGCCAGCAGGATGGTTCCCAGGCGCACCACTGCTGAATCGAGCGCCACCGGGACGATGCCGGCGAGCGTCTCGGCGGCCAGGGTCGCCAGGAGCTGCATGACGTTCTGCGCGAATTGCGGGATCGTATCCATGCAGTGCCTGAGGTCGGACAGTGGAAGAATGTCGGCTTCCACTGCGTCGATCGACTCCGCCGACAACAGGCGCGGCCTGCCGAGGATCGCCGCCGCCAATCCGAGGATGCGTCCGCTGTCCATCACACCCAGCGTGAATTCTTCGCCACTCTCGGTGCCGGCATACAGCCGGACCCGGCCCTTGCGTACCACGACCAGCGAATCGCTCGGGTCACCTTGGCGAAACAGCGGCTTGCGAGCAGCGAGCGCGACCGTGCGCAGGCGTGCATGGATCTGTTCGCGCTGCGCCGGACTCAGGTGCTGGAGCGCGATTTCCCACTTCGGCAAGGGCATGGACGGATTCACGCGGGCAGTATACCGGCAAGCCAGCAAGCGATAAGGAACGACAGCGGACGCGGCGGGTTAATTTATTTACTGACGGCCCGGGGCTGGAAATGCAGAATCCGGGGCGCAATCGGCAAACCGCCGCACGCCCTCATGACATGGAAGGAACCGCAATGACAATCTACGTAATCGCCCAACTGACGTTCAAGAATCGCGCCGCCTATGACCGTTACCAGGCGAAGTTCGCGCAGGTGTTCGCCCGCTTCGACGGACGGCTACTGGCGGCGGACGAAAAGCCGGCCGTCGCCGAGGGCGAATGGCATGGCAACAAGGTGGTGCTGATGTCGTTTCCGGACGAACCATCCTACCGGAAGTGGGCCGAGTCGCCCGGCTATCAGGAAATCTCCGAAGACCGCAAGATGGGAGCGGAGGCCGTTGTGCTGCTGGTGCGGGGCCTCGACGGATACCGGAAATAGGATCGCGGCCCGGACGGCCGGCAGCCGATACGCCTGAGCGGATCGAACGGCAGATTCTTATTCAAATTGAAACTTCAATAGAATAGGGGATTCAAACCTCCAGTCTTGTATTTTTCGCCGCCTTGTCTTTGGGAGTCCATTTGCGATGATGAACCCGGTAAATACAATGCCAGCGGCGTTCATTGGACATGGCAGTCCGATGAACACGCTGGAGGTCAACCGGTTTACTGCCGCATGGCGCGAACTGGGACGAGCGCTGCCGCGACCGCGCGCGGTGCTCGCCATCTCGGCGCACTGGTTTATTCACAGTAGCGCCGTGACGGCGATGCCGAACCCCAAAGTCATCCACGACTTCTATGGTTTTCCGAAGCCGTTGTTTGATTTTGACTACCCGGCGAAGGGCGCTCCCGATGTGGCCGAGGAAATTGTGGACACTGTAAGGCCATGTCACATCGCCCTGGATCACGACAGCTGGGGCTTGGACCATGGGACATGGTCTGTGTTGGCGCACATTTTCCCGAAGGCGGACATCCCGGTCGTACAGCTCTCGGTGCATGCCGGCGAAGACCTGCAATACCACCTTGATCTAGGCAAGCGATTGGCTCCGCTGCGCGAACGTGGAATTTTCATTCTGGGAAGCGGAAACGTCGTCCACAACCTTCGTCTCATCAACTGGCATCTCGCTGACCAGGCGTTTGACTGGGCGATGGACTTTGATGCGGAAGTCCAGAAGGTAATGATGACGAGTCCCGACAGCCTGGCAGCCATCCACCGGCACGCGGAGTATCGCAGGGCAGTACCGACTCCCGAACACTTTCTTCCATTGGCCTATCTGGCCGGCCTCGCCGTGGCGACGCAACAGACTCCTGAAGTGCTCGTTGACGGCGGCGCCATGGGCTCTCTAACCATGACATCCTTTGTGCTGGGTTGCGCACGGATGTCCGCACCCGATGTGCAAAAAGCAGGCGCGCCTATCCCGGATCCCAAGGAAGTGCCGCCAGAAGACACCAATACTTGATGGGCCTGACATTCCCGGAGAGATCGCTTTTTTTCCGCCTTGAAATATGCGGATGGACGCTTCAGGATGCTGCCTTCTTCCCGTCGGGAATCGTAAGCACGATCGAGATGATGGCCATCACGACCATCAGCACGTTGAAACCTAGCGCAACGATGGCGGCCTCCCGCACGGCCAGGTTGTCTTGGCGTCCAGCAAACGTGATAACGCCCTCAAGCCAGTTCATGCTGTCGCTGCTGCCGCTAAGCGCAGTGAAAATCGCTGCGGAAATAGCCACGCCAAAGGCGGCGCCTAGCGACGACGCCATCTTGTAGATGCCCGAACCCGACCCCGTCTGGGCCGCCGGCAAGTTCGATAGCGCCGCATCGGTCGAGGGAGTGGCATAGAACGCCAGTCCGACACCGAACAGCGTGTAGCCGACGATGGCAAGGATCTTGTAATTCGACAGCAGCAGGTTGGCGGGCGACATCATCAGGATCGCGAGAGCCGTGATCAGGCAACCCCAGATCATCGGCTTGCGCGGGCCGAAGCGCTGCAGCAGTTTCTCGCCCACGCGGATGAAGGCAATGATGGCAATCGCGTAGCCTAGGGTCAGAAAGCCGGCCTGTTGGGCGTTCATGTTGCCTCCCAGTTGCACCAGTTGCAGCGACACGATCAGCGTGCCGGCGGTACCGTTGATCAGGAAGTTGGAAATTGTGGCGCCGGTGTAGGTAGCGTTCCTGAACAGGCTGAAGTCGAAAAAAGCATTGGACGTCTTGGATTCGATACGGAAAAACAGCCAGCCGAACAGCACCGTTGCCGCCACCAAGCCCAGGCCGATTGGGCTCGTCCAACCAAGTTTGTTGCCCTGGGTCACCAGCACCTGTAGTACCACCATGGCAATCATGAAAACCAGCACGCCAGACAGGTCGAGCTTATACTCTCCCTTGATTTCGGCCTTGCTCTCGGGGGCGTCGCGCATCATCCACAAGCCGAGCACACTCACCGCGATGGCCGCCCAGAAGACAGAGCGCCAGCCCAAGTGCTGCGACATCAAGCCTCCGAGCAGCGCGCATAGGCCTGAACCGCCCCAGGAGCCGATCGACCACATGCTGATGGCACGCTGGCGCTCGGGCCCATCCCAAAAGGCTTTCACCAGTGCCAGACTAGCCGGCATGATGCAGGCGGCCGACAGACCTTGCAGCGCCCGGCCGAGCAACATGACCGGCGCCGCCAACTGACCGCGCGGCGTGATGGCTACCAGCAGCGCTCCAGCGATGCTCAGGTAAAAGCCGAGCCGCGTGATCTTCAGCCGGCCAACCCGGTCAGCCAGGCCGCCCATCACCACGATGAAAATGCCGGAGAACAGCGAGGTGACGGCCACCGCGACGTTCATCGTGCTCGCATCCATGCCGACGTCACGGCTCATGTCCGGCGCAATATTGAGCGTCGTCTGGGCAAAAAGCCAGAACGCGATGACGCCCATGATGATTCCGAAAAGCAACCGGTCGTTGCCCTCGTAATGGATGCTGGCTTGAACAACGGTACTCATACTGTTCTCCATCTTTCAGTGCCAATATTGAAATATCGGGATAGAGCCTGCTACACCGCAATCCGTTCTCATCGGTTCGAAGCATCGAAGTGCAAGTCCATCGCATCGCTTATCGCTTAGACCATGGTTTACATCGACATTCTGTGCGAAGTGTCCTAAGTTGATACGGTCCTCTGTATTTCGCGCCGCGCGTCATGGCCATCCGGCAGGTTTGGCATCTGCCTGTCGCTTGACCGCCTCGATCGACTTCGTCATGACGAGCGCCGTCCTCTATCGAAGCCTAACGGCGCGGGAGACGGCGTGAAAAAAGTTACCGCAACTTGTTGGTGAAGAGATGCGCACGCAATTGCTTGATTACACGAGCAAAGTCGCCTGGTTACGGTGCGGAGTTGAGCAAGGGAGGGCGGCGAAGCGAGACTTGTGGATTGTGGATATGGATCCTTCCATCAACCTTGGACGAGACCCAGGAATTCGATTTTGACGATATGAATACCGGAGAATGAGATGGCTCAACGCGTTTTAGTGACGGCTGGAGCGGCCGGTATCGGAAAGGAAATTGCCCGGGCATTCGCCGCCAACGGGGCTGCGGTCTGTGTCTGCGACATCAATGCGCAGGCTTTGGATACAGTCGCGAAAAAAATCCCCGGACTGAAGACCATCGTCTGCGACATATCGCAGCGCCAGGACATCGAGCGCATGGTTCCCGCTGCTGTCGCGGCGCTGGGCGGCCTCGATGTCCTGGTAAACAACGCCGGTATTGCCGGTCCTACCGCGCCGGTCGAGGATACCAATCCCGACCAATGGGAGGAGGTCATGACCGTCGATGTAATCGGCACATATCATGTCACGCGACTCGCCATTCCTCATCTGAAAAAATCCGCGGCTGGAAGCATTATTGTCATGTCGTCGGTCGGCGGGCGCTTCGGGTACCCGAACCGCAGCGCGTACTGCACGGCGAAGATGGGTTTGATCGGCTTCGCCAAGACACTGTCGCGCGAACTGGGCCAGTACAACATCCGGTGCAATGCCGTCGCACCGGGCGCAGTGGGTGGCGAGCGCATCGAACGCGTACTGCAGGGGCGCGCCGACGCGGAACACAAGACGCTGGAAGAAGCGCGCGAGGCCGCGATGAGCATCCAGTCCCTCAAGCGTTTCGTCGATCCGAAGGATATCGCCGCTCTGATCTTGTTCCTGACGTCGGATGCGGGGAAGTCGATTTCCGGACAGGTGCTGCCCATCGACAACGATGCGCAGACTTCGTCCTGACTGGCTTGGCCATGTATCAAATCAGCAATGCAAGGCGTTTTGACGATTTGTGGCCTTGCGTCGTTCCTCTGTGATCCAGTCTTGGGTTTTGGCGTATTGCGGCTGTCTCGCCACGGCATCAAGCCTCGCGATATGAGCTTGCAGCGATTCGCATTCCAGTTGGTCTGCCTCTGTTCGGCCGATAGTCATTACTTTCCCGCCGCCGGCCAGCTCGCGTTGTCTTTCTTGCCGCGACCTGGCTAAAGTGGCGTCAATTTGCGCCCTCGACGGGCTGACGATGCCGGCAGAATCCACCAGCTCCAGTCGTTCTTGCTTTTGATGTGGTTCGCACCCGGTGTTGGAGTAGGTGATTTTGCCGTTGACGGTGCACTTGACTATTTCGCCATCGCGCGGAGTCGGATTGATGCCGACTTTGGGGACCGCCTGGGGCGTCTTTGGAATGGACACCGTTGCGGGCGGTGCCAGGACTTTCGGTGCTGGCGTGTCAGGATTTTTCAGCGCATTTTGGCCTTCGAAATAGTAGAACGCTACTGCGATCATGCCGGCAAGTACGATCGACAAGAGCCAATCTTTGCGCATTTTTTCCTCCGCGTATGCAGCTTGAATTATTTCCGTTTGAGCAAATATCGCCTCGGGAACGACGTCGGATTGAATCTGAAATTTGTAATCGCTACCGGCATTTGCGCAACCTTCGCGCTGGCCACTTCGGCCAAGCGGCGCGACGCCAGCCTTATCTCCGGATCGCTACTCAAAAAACGCCTGCAGATAGCGGGTGCCTCGAAGCAAGAGACTCTCGATTTTCTACGGTGTGACCAGCTGCAGTGCAGTGCGCGTAAACAGCCGTTTAAACCGTACACACATTGCCCTAGAGGCATTCAATATTTTACATAATACAAAGTGCAAGAACGCCGTTGTCTAGGCTTTGCGCGGCTTCGACGGGTAGTGGTGTCGAAAATAAAGTGACAACCGCGACCGCCATGAGGACAGTTGCCGCAACGCTAGCCCTCTTCGAAAAAACCTCCCATAGCGACTTCTGGCCGGTGCGTTCCGCTCGGTCGATTCCTGCGGCCATCAGCACGCGGGACGGTTCGATTTCGAGCGCCAGCGCGACGGCTAGGCAAGTCTCTTCGTCCATCACGCGTTTGCCTGTCATGTACTGGCTTACAGCATTTCGGCTGATTCCGAGTTTTTCAGCTATGGCGGAGTCCGTCTTTAGCTCGTATTTTTCTCGGATCATTTCGAGATATTTTGTGCTTCTCATCTTTTTCCCCTTCGGTCGGGATTTCTAAATTCTTTCGGGTTGTATGCAGCCCGCTTGATGCGCTCGTTGCTGTGGAAATTTCGGTTTAGCAGCGGCTCGGCCTTTTTCCTTTGTCGTCGGCGGCGCTGGATCAATTGCCATATGACGGTCGTGGACACCGCGAGATATAGCAAAAAATAAATTACGCCTGCCATTAGATTGCCTCTTGACAATGTAATCAGGTGTGACTATTGTTCTCACGTGATTACAATCATCGGCTGAGAACATGTCAAATCCTACCACAGCATTTTTCCGGCGAGCAGAACGCAATGCGGCCTTGCAGGCTCAGTGCACGGCGGTCGATGAACTGCTGTCTGCCACGTTGAACTTGCATGAGCTTGTGTCGCGTGGCGCTGCCCTTGAGGTAGTAGCAGCGGCTTTCAATCGGAAGATGCGTGCTGAAGATGTTTTCGTTTTGGTCTCGCGGGGTGCGGCATGGTAGCCGGTCGGTCGGAGGCGCTAGGGGGCGCTGCGGCGGACGGCAAGCGCAGCGCGGCCGCCGCAGC
>JBAUJK010000280.1:0-2406 GCA_049683695.1 Burkholderiaceae bacterium | reverse complement strand
GGTTTCGCCGAACGCCCGGACTACCGGCCGGTGACCAAGTTCGAAAACCGCGGTCTGCGGCTCGGGCACGGGGTGTGGGACCTGGTGTTTTTCAAGCGCTGAAAAGACCGCGCCGCTGCTGCATTCGACGCATCGCAAGGGTATGATGCGTCCATGAAAAAAAAATGGAATCCGGGCGTTTTCGATGGTAGCGGCCCGAAGTACCTGGCCCTGGTCGAAGCCCTGGAAGCAAGAATCGCCAGCGGCGAACTGAACCCCGGAGACCGCCTGCCGTCGCATCGCGAACTCGGCAACCTGTTCGGCGTCACGATCGCCACTGTGACCAAGGCGATGGCCGAAGCGACCCGGCGCGGCATCATCGAGGCACGCGTCGGCAGCGGCACCTTCATCCGCGAGCGCGAGGCCGCGCCGCGCGAAGCCAAGCCGATCGACCTGTGCATCAACACGCTGCCCACCGCGGTGGTGGCCGATCTGCTGGAAACGGCGGCGGCCCGTGTTTCTTCCGCCCGCCTGTGCCGTGACCTGTTCGATTATTCGCCCTACGCCGGCTCGGCCCAGCAGCGCAAGCTCGGCGCCGCCTGGATCGCCGAGTTCGGCACCACCGTGCAGCCGGACCGCCTGCTGCTGACGAATGGCGTGCACCAGGGCCTGCTGGCGGCCTTCGGCGCGCTGCTGGCTCCGGGCAGGACCGCGGTCTGCGAGCCGCTGACATATACCGGTATCAAGCGCATCGCGGAATTCCGCGGCGTGCAACTGGCCGGTGCCGAATGCGACGGCGAAGGGCTGCTGCCGGACAGCGTCGAGCGCGAGCTGCGTCGCACCGGCGCCAGGGTGGTGGTCGCGACCACCGTGATGCAGAACCCGACCACTGCCACCATGAGCGCCGAGCGGCGCCTGGCGCTGGCCGAAGTCTGCCGCCGCAACGACGCCTGGATCATCGAGGATGGCGTCAACATTCCGCTTGCCAACGACGGTATCCCGTCGCTGGCAGCCGCTGCGCCGGAGCGCACCATCCACCTGACCGGTTTTTCCAAGTGCATCGCCTCCGGCTTTCGGCTCGGCTATGCCGCCGTACCGGAGACGATGCTGGGCGCCTTCCATGAAGCGCTGGTCGGCACCCAATGGATCGGCCCCGGATTCTATGCGGAACTGGCCACCGGTATGTTCGCCGACGGCCTGATCGGACAATGCATCGCCCGCCACCGCGACGAGGCGCATGCGCGCGCCGCGATGGTCAGCGCGATGCTGGCACACGTACGGCCGACCGCGCTGCCGAGCTACCACGCCTGGGTCGAAACGCCAGCCGGCTGGTCGGCGGAAGACTTCGCCGCGCATGCGCTGCAGCTGGGGGTACGCATCTCGCCGGCGTCGCATTTCGCGATCGCGCCGTTCGGACTGCCGTCCGCGTACCGGATCAGCCTCGGCACCTGCGCCACGCGTGCCGAGCTGGAACAGGCGCTGACCCGGCTGGCTGGCATCGGCAACGGCCGCGCGCTTTCCTACGACACTGTCATCTGAGAAAAAAAACGGCGGGGACAAACCCCGCCGTTCTACATTCTGCGCCGATTCGTCAATCCTTCAACGGGCAGGTATTTTCGCTGGCCGGCTGGTAGGCCTGTTCACCAGGGATCACGCGCAGAATCTTGATGATGTCCCAGTCTTCCTTCGACTCAGACGGCTTCTTCGCCTCGGCCAGGTACATGTCGTGCACCATGCGGCCATTGGCGCGGATCTTGCCGCCCTTGGCGAAGAAGTCGTTGATCTCGGTCGTCTTCATCTTCTTGATCACCGTGTCGGCATTGTCGGTGCCGGTGTCCTGGATCGACTTCAGGTAGTGCATCGTCGCCGAGTACATGCCGGCCTGGATCATGGTCGGCATCTTGTTGGTGATCTCATAGAAGCGGCGCGACCATTTGCGGCTCTCGTCGTTGTAGTCCCAGTAGAAGCCGGTGGTGAAGATCAGCCCCTGCGCGGTTTGCAGGCCAAGCCCCTTGACGTCGGTGTCGAACACCAAGAGCGTCGCCAGCTTTTGGTTCTTGGTCAGGCCGAATTCGGATGCTGCGCGCACCGAGTTCTGGGTGTCGGTGCCGGAATTGGCCAGTCCCACCACCTTGGCCTTCGATGCCTGCGCCTGCAACAGGAAGGACGAGAAGTCCGACGCCGACAGCGGATGCTTGGCAGTGCCCAGCACCTTGCCGCCCATTTCCTTGATCACGGCGGTCGCGTCCTTCTCCAGCGAATTGCCGAACGCGTAGTCGGCGGTGATGAAGTACCAGCTGTCGCCGCCCTGCTGCATCACCGCGCGGGCGGTGCCGTTGGCCAGCGCATAGGTGTCGTACACGTAGTGGATGCCGTACGGCGAGCATTCCTTGTTGGTCAGCGCGGTGGTGGCGGAACCGGCGAAGA
>JBAUJK010000279.1:0-8583 GCA_049683695.1 Burkholderiaceae bacterium | reverse complement strand
ATAAAAAAACCGACCGGTCGGTTTTTTAATTAAAATCATTCCCGATCAACGTATTTAGTTAATGCATTCCAACCAAGAATCAGGAGACGCCATGCCCGACATCTTGCTGAACCGCGACGGCGCGGTGGCCACCATCACGCTGAACCGGCCCGACAAGCTGAACAGCTTCACCCGCGCGATGCACGAACAGTTGCGCGCCGCGCTGGACAGCATCGAAGCCGACCGCGCGGTGCGCGCGCTGGTATTGACCGGCGCCGGACGCGGCTTTTGCGCCGGCCAGGATCTGGCCGATCTGAGTTTCGAGCCAGGCGCGATGACCGACCTCGGCGCCTTGATCGAACAGAATTTCAATCCGCTGGTGCGGCGCATCCAGGCCTTGCCGATCCCGGTAGTAGCCAGCGTGCGTGGCGTGGCCGCCGGTGCCGGCGCCAACCTGGCACTGGCCTGCGATATCGTGCTGGCGGAGCGCTCGGCCAGCTTCGTGCAGGCGTTCGCCAAGATCGGCCTGGTGCTGGACTCCGGCGGCAGCTGGCTGTTGCCGCAACGCATAGGGATGGCGCGCGCGATGGGGCTGGCGCTGCTGGCCGACAAGCTGCCGGCGGAGCGTGCCGAGCAATGGGGCCTGATCTGGAAATGCGTCGACGATGCCGCGCTGGCGACCGAAACCGCCCAGCTGGCGCAGCACCTGGCGGCGCAGCCGACCAAGGCGCTGGGCATGATCAAGGCGGCGCTGCGCGCTGCCGTGAACAATGACCTCGACGTTCAGCTCGACCTCGAGCGCGACATGCAACGTGAGCTGGGCCAGTCGCATGATTACGCCGAAGGCGTCAACGCCTTCCTGCAGAAACGGGCTCCGCGCTTCCAGGGGCATTGACGATCGTTTTTATACTACCCACTGTATTTTTTGGCACCACAAGAAATTCACCCGACATAAGCCGGTTTTTCGGCATACTCCCTATTACTCGATATTTATACTGATGAACGCCTCAATCCAGCCTGCCGCTGTGCCACCGCCATCCCCGGCCGCCGTGGCCGCCGCCATGTACCGTCGCGATACCGCCGCCCAGGCACTCGGCATCCGGCTCGACGCGATCGACATCGGCAGCGCGACGATGTCGATGCCGGTGCGGCCGGACATGATCCAGGGCCACGGCACCTGCCATGGCGGCATGATCTTCGCGCTGGCCGACACCGCGTTCGCCTATGCCTGCAACAGCGAAAACCAGGCCACGGTGGCGGCCGGCTGCAACATCGAATTCCTGCAGCCGGCCTACGCCGGCGACCTGCTGTCGGCCGCCGCTCGCCGCGTGGCGCAGGCCGGGCGTACCGGGATCTACGATATCCTGGTCAGCAACCAGCGCGGCGAGGTGATCGCCAGCTTTCGCGGCAAATCCGCCACCATCAAGGGCCGCGTGATCGAGGAAAACAGCGCCTGACGCCGCTCCGCCATACCAGCTGCGACCCGCCTCGACAAAATACACAGGAGACCCCGATGAACACCCCTTCCGCCTTTGCGCTGGACCCGATCGAAACCGCCAGCCGCGATGAACTGCAAGCCTTGCAGCTGCAGCGCCTGCAATGGTCGCTGAACCATGCCTACGAGAATTCGCCGCATTACCGCAAGACCTTCGACGCCGCCGGCGTCCATCCGAGCCAGCTGAAGTCGCTGGCCGACCTGGCGCGGTTTCCGCTGACGACCAAGGCCGACCTGCGCGCCAATTACCCGTTCGGCATGTTCGCGGTGCCGCGCGAACAGGTGGTGCGCATCCACGCATCCAGCGGCACCACCGGCAAACCGACCGTGGTTGGCTACACCAGGAAGGACATCGACACCTGGGCCGACTGCGTGGCGCGCTCGATTCGCGCCGCCGGCGCCCGCCCCGGCGACATCTGCCACGTCAGCTATGGCTACGGGCTGTTCACCGGCGGCCTCGGCGCGCACTACGGCGCCGAGCGGCTGGGATTGACCGTGGTGCCGTTCGGTGGCGGCCAGACCGAACGCCAAGTGCAGCTGATCAACGACTTCGGCCCGCACATCATCATGGTCACGCCCAGCTACATGCTGGCGATCGCCGACGAGTTCGAGCGCCAGGGGCTGGACCCGGCCGGCAGCTCGCTGCACATCGGCATCTTCGGCGCCGAACCGTGGACGCCGGAAATGCGCAGCGAGATCGAGCGCCGCCTCAAGCTTTCGGCGGTCGACATCTACGGTCTGTCGGAAGTGATCGGCCCGGGCGTGGCCAGCGAATGCGCGGAAACCAAGGATGGCCCGACCATCTGGGAAGACCACTTCTATCCGGAAATCATCGACCCCGATACCGGCGAGGTGCTGCCGGACGGCGAATTCGGCGAACTGGTGTTCACCTCGCTGACCAAGGAAGCGCTGCCGATCGTGCGCTACCGCACGCGCGACCTGACCCGGCTGTTGCCCGGCACCGCGCGCACGATGCGGCGCATGGAAAAGATCACCGGCCGCAGCGACGACATGATGATCGTGCGCGGTGTCAACGTGTTCCCGACCCAGATCGAGGAACTGATCCTGAAGCAGCCGGCGCTGGCGCCGCACTACCAGTGCATCCTGAAGCGCGAAGGCCCGCTCGATACGTTGACCGTGCACGTCGAGGCGCGGCTGGACGCAGCCGAAGCGGCGCGCCAGGAAGCCGGCCAGCGCCTGACGCACGACATCAAGTCCTTCATCGGCACCAGCGCGCACGTGGTGGTGCTGGCCGCCGGCGGCATCGAGCGCAGCGTCGGCAAGGCGCGGCGCGTGGTCGACCAGCGCGGCAAGTGAGCGCCGGTGTCCGGCGGCCCTAGCGGCAAGATAGTGGCGCCGGCGCCGATGTCGATGTAGGCTTGAAACGCCGGACGCCGGCTGCGGCGCCGCTTCCGCCATCCTTACCAAGAGGAGAACATCATGTTCAAGACCATCCTGGTGCCGACTGACGGCTCCGACCTGTCGGCCAAGGCCATCGATACCGCAGTCGACTTCGCCAAGGCCAGCGGCGGCAAGATCATCGGCCTGTCGGTGGCCGAACCCTATCCGTTCACGCCGCTGGCGGAAGGCGCGATGGCGGCCGACCCGGGCATCTACGAGGAAAGCATGCTGGCGATGGCGCGCCAGAACGTGCAGCAGATCGCCGATGCCGCGGCGGCCGCCGGCGTCCCGTGCGAAGTGCTGGCCACGCAGTCGTTCAGTCCGAGCGAGGAAATCGTCAATACCGCAAAGAAATACGGCTGCGATGCGATCTTCATGTCCTCGCACGGACGCAAGGGTTTGAGCAAGCTGTTCGTCGCCAGCGAAACGCAAAAGGTGCTGGCCCACAGCACCGTCCCGGTGCTGGTCCTGCGCTGACGCGGGCCGAGGCGGCGCCGCGTCAGTTCGGGCGCGGGCGCGGCGGCACCGCTCCCTTCGGCCACAGCACCCACATCTGGCCGCGCTGCTTCATGCGCCCGGCCTGCTCACCGGCGGCGGCGCCGAAGCCCCAGAAGAAGTCCGCCCGCACCGCGCCCTTGATGGCGCCGCCGGTATCCTGTGCCAGCATCAGGCGCTGCAGCGGCCGCTCGCTGTTCGGCTGCGTGGTGGCCAGGAACACCGGCGCACCGGGCGGCACGAAGCGGGTATCGACCGCAATCGAGCGCTGCGGCGTCAGCGGCACGCCGAGCGCGCCCTTCGGCCCCCGGGCCGGATCAACGATCTTCTCCTCCCTGAAAAAGACGTAGCTCGGATTGACGTCCAGCAGTTCCTGGCGGCGCGCCGGATTGGCCGCCGCCCACGCCTTGATGCCCTGCGCCGACGCCTGTTCCAGCTTCAGCTCGCCGCGTTCGACCAGGTAGCGGCCGATCGACTGGTAAGGATGGCCGTTCTGGTCGGCGTAGGCGACGCGCACCGTTTCGGCGCCGTCGGCCAGCCGCACCCGGCCCGAGCCCTGCACTTGCAGGAAGAACGCTTCGACCGGATCGTCCACCCACAGCAATTCCTTGCCGGTCAGGGCACCGCTTTTCTCCAGCTCGGCGCGCGGGAAATACGGCACCACCTTGTTGCCAACCAGCCGGCCGCGCAGGCGCATGCCCTCCAGTTGCGGATAAAGGCTGCCCAGCTCGACCGTCAGCAGGTCGTCCGGCACCCGGTACAGCGGCGTCTGGAACGGACCGCCGCGCTTGCGCGCGCCGCGCAGCAGCGGTTCGTAGTAGCCGGTCACCAGGCCGCTGTCGGTGCCATCCTGGTTGAACAGCTGGTAGGGCTGGAAGAAGGCTTCGAAGAAAGTGCGCACCGCACGGGCGTCGGCAGCGTCGACGTCGCGTCCGACGCTGCACGGCTCGCGCCAGTCCGGCTGGCTGGCCAGCACCTGGCATGAGGTCATGAAGGCCGGCCAGGCCTGGCGCAGGTCGTCGCGCTGCCAGCCCGGCAGCGGCGCGAAGCTGCGCGGCTGCAACAGTTCGGCCGGCTGCGGCACAGCGGGTGCAACCGGCGGTACCGGAGTGGCGGGCTGCGCCGGAGGTGGTGGAGAGGGTTGCGAAGGAGGCTGGGAAGGCGGCGTGGTGCAGGCCGCGACGGCGATCAACAGCGAGGAAACGAGTAGACTTGGACGTTTGAACGACATCTTGGAACGGGGTTATGTGGGTATTGTTGCTTGAAGCCGGCGTTGCCTTCCTGCTGCTGGCTTTCATCGTCTGGTGGACCATGTTCTCGGGCCGCAAGCCGGATGCGCCGCCGCCGCGCACGCGCCGGCCGGACGACGACGCGGGGCCACGCGACTGAACGCGCTCAATGCAGGGTGCGCGGTAGCGACAGCACGAATTCCGGGATTTTCGCCTCGAACTGCTCGCCGTCCTCGGCCACGCAGAAATACTTGCCGATCATCGAACCCTGCGGCGTAAACAGCGAAGTGCCGCTGGTGTATTCGAATTGCTCGCCCGGCTGCAGGAACGGCTGCTGCCCGACCACGCCGAGCCCGCGCACCTGCTCGACGCGGTTGTTGGCGTCGGTGATGATCCAGTGGCGCGAAATCAGCTGCGCCGCGACCTGCCCGGTATTCTTGATCGTGATCGTATAGGCGAACACGAAGGTCGAACGTTCCGGGTCCGACTGCTCCGCCAGGTACTGGGTGCGGACGGTGACCGTGAATTCGTAAGCTGCCATTGTGCCTTCCTCATGGACGTTCTTGCCGCGCGCGGCCGGAATCCGGATTGTGACGCATGTAGAGAGCGTGCGCTGCCGAAAACGGCGCCAAGGTAGAATATTCGTTTCCTCGCCCTTCCATTCCCACCGTCTCATGCCGAACTATCGCATCGCTCCCAGCATCCTGTCCGCCGATTTCGCCCGCCTTGGCGAAGAAGTCAAGAACGTCGTCGCCGCCGGCGCCGACTTCGTCCACTTCGACGTGATGGACAACCATTACGTGCCGAACCTGACGGTCGGCCCGCTGGTCTGCGCCGCGATCCGGCCGCACGTGCAGGTGCCGATCGACGTGCACCTGATGGTCAAGCCGGTGGACCGCATCATCCCGGACTTCGCCAAGGCCGGCGCCGACATCATCAGCTTCCATCCGGAAGGCTCGGAGCACGTCGACCGCACGCTGCAGCTGATCCGCGACCACGGCTGCAAGGCCGGTCTGGTGTTCAACCCGGCGACGCCGCTGCACTACCTGGACTACGTGATGGACAAGCTGGACCTGATCCTGATCATGTCGGTCAATCCCGGCTTCGGCGGCCAGTCCTTCATCCCGGAAGCGCTGAAGAAAATTGCCGAAGTGCGCCGCCGCATTGACCAGTCGGGCCGCGAAATCCTGCTGGAAGTGGACGGCGGCATCAAGGTCGACAACATCGCGCGGGCGGCGGCAGCCGGCGCCGACACCTTCGTCGCCGGCTCGGCGATCTTCGGCCAGCCAGACTACAAGAACGTGATCGACGCCATGCGCGCGCAATTGGCGGCGGCATGAACGCGCCGGAGCGCCTGACCTGGAGCGGCATACGCGCCGCCATCATCGACCTCGACGGCACCCTGCTCGACACCGCCGAGGACTTTCGGCAAGCGGTCAACCGCATGCGCGTCGACTTCGACTTGCCGCCGCTGGCGCTGGACACCATCGTCGGCTTCGTCGGCAAGGGCTCGGAAAACCTGATCCGGCGCGTGCTGGCGGTCGACTGCGACGCCGCGCGCGTGGAGCGCGAATTCGACGCCGCACTGGCCTGCTACCAGCGCCACTACGCCAACATCAACGGCCGCCACGTGACCGTCTATCCGGACGTGGTCGCCGGCCTCGAAGCGTTGCGCGCGCGCGGCTTGCGGCTGGCCTGCGTGACCAACAAGCCGGTCGAATTCGCGCTGGCGCTGCTGCAGCAGACCGGTCTGCGCGACTATTTCGAGGTGGTCTACGGCGGCGATTCGCTGCCGACCAAGAAGCCCGATCCCGGTCCGCTGCTGCAGGTGTGCGCCGATTTCGGGCTGGCGCCGGAGCAGGTGGTGGCGATCGGCGACTCCAGCAACGACGCGCTGGCGGCGCGCGCCGCCGGTTGCCGCGTGCTCAATGTCCCGTACGGCTACAACCACGGCCAGCCTATACAGGAAGTCGATTCCGATGGTATAGTTCCGACGCTATTGCACGCAGCTCAACTGATTTCCGCATAGTCGATCGCATCCCGCAAACCCATGTTTCTCGACAAAAAACGCACGTTCGCAGTGCCGGCCGCCCTCGGGGCCTGGCTGTGGCGACGCTGGCAATCCGCCGCTGAATAAGCGCAGATCGCCGTCAGTCCCGTTTCCGTTCGCGGCTGACATCGTTTTTTGCAGCACCCGCCGCGTCCCTTCCCTTCCTGGCGCGGCCCGGAGAGAACCATGACCGAACTCGAATTCAAGTCGCTGGCCGCCCAAGGCTACAACCGCATCCCGCTGATCGCCGAAGCCTTCGCCGATCTGGAAACGCCGTTGACGCTGTACCTGAAGCTGGCACAGTCGCACCGCGCCGGCAAGAATACTTTCCTGCTGGAATCGGTGGTCGGCGGCGAACGCTTCGGCCGCTATTCCTTCATCGGCCTGCCGGCTTCGACGCTGTTGCGCAGCTTCGGCAATACCATCGAAGTGCTGCGGCACGACGAAGTGGTCGAGCGCACCGAAGGCAATCCGCTGGACTTCATCGCCGCCTTCCAGGCACGCTACCAGGTGGCGCTGCGGCCCGGCATGCCGCGCTTCTGCGGCGGGCTGGCCGGCTATTTCGGCTACGACGCGGTACGCCACATCGAGCCGCGGCTGGCGCATTCGGCGCCGCAGGACGACCTCGGCCTGCCGGACATCCAGCTGCTGGTGACCGAGGAACTGGCGGTGATCGACAACCTGTCCGGCAAGCTGTACCTGATCGTGTACGCCGACCCGGGCCAGCCGGAAGCCTACTCGAAGGCGCGCCAGCGGTTGCAGGACCTGCGCGCGATGCTGAAGCGCCCGGTCGACGCGCCGGTCACCTCGGCTTCGGTGCGCACCGAGAGCATCCGCGACTTCGCCAAGGAGGACTACCTGAAGGCGGTGGCGCGCGCCAAGGAATACGTGATGGCCGGCGACCTGATGCAGGTGCAGATCGGCCAGCGCATCAGGAAGCCCTATGTCGATTCGCCGCTGTCGCTGTACCGCGCGCTGCGTTCGCTGAATCCGTCGCCGTACATGTATTACTACAACTTCGGCGCAATGCAGATCGTCGGCTCGTCGCCGGAAATCCTGGTGCGTAACGAAGCGCAGAGCGACGGCGGCCGCAAGATCACCATCCGGCCGCTGGCCGGCACCCGCCCGCGCGGCGCCACTCCCGAAAAGGATGCGCAGCTGGCGAAGGAGCTGCTGGCCGATCCGAAGGAAATCGCCGAGCACGTGATGCTGATCGACCTCGCGCGCAACGACATCGGCCGCATCGCCGAGACCGGCAGCGTCAAGGTGACGGAAAAGCTGGTGATCGAAAAATACTCACACGTGCAGCACATCGTCTCCAACGTCGAAGGGCGCTTGCGCGACGGCCTGTCGAATCTGGACGTGCTGAAGGCCACCTTCCCGGCCGGCACGCTGTCCGGCGCACCGAAGGTGCGGGCGATGGAAATCATCGACGAGCTCGAGCCGGTCAAGCGCGGCATCTACGGCGGCGCCTGCGGCTACCTGTCATTCGGCGGCGAGATGGACGTCGCGATCGCGATCCGCACCGGCGTAATCCAGGACGGCATGCTCTATGCGCAAGCGGCGGCCGGCATCGTCGCCGACTCGGTGCCGGAAATGGAATGGCAGGAGACCGAAAACAAAGCCCGCGCGGTATTGAGAGCGGCGGAGCAAGTGCAGGACGGCCTGGACGGAGAGCGCTGACATGCAAAATCTCCGCCAAGCGGGCTTTGTTTCGGCGCAGGCTAACCTGCGCGCAGCGCAGGTTAAGCGCAGCGACCGGAGCCAAAACAAGGCCCGCGCGGTATTGCGCGCTGCGGAGCAAGTTCAGGACGGCCTCGACGGCGAACGCTGACCGCCTGCCGTCATGTCCGCCCGGCAGTCCGGCGCGGACTTCTCCTTCCTACTGACAAAGGAATTGCGATGATCGATCTGCGCAGCGATACCGTGACGCG